>JAHKLH010000005.1 GCA_029856635.1 Candidatus Njordarchaeota archaeon | reverse complement strand
GTAATTTCGGCGGCAGTATTTGGAATTATTCTCGGAATGCAAGAATCTATTTATCGTGCAGCAGTAGCTGATCTAACTGGCATAACCAAGCGAGGAACAGGATATGGTATATTCAATGCCATGTACGGATTTGGTTTTTTAATAGGTGGTACAATATTTGGGTATTTTCTTGATAAAATTAGCATGGGATACCTAGTTTATGCATCATTTATGGTCTGGTACAGTATTGTGCTTCAGATTCTTTCCCTGGTCTTTCTTTTAATGTCAGTTAAGAAATAACTTTTTTACTTGATTCTAACCAATTAATGCTTGCTAGAAACTTTGGAATATTTCTTCTATCTAGTAGAAATACTTTGAATGCTCGTGGTTTTCTCCAAATCTTAACTCCCCATTTGACTTCAAATCCTAATAATTCATTGTTTATTCTTGCTATTATATCAACTTCGCTTTTGTTTTTCCAATAATACACCTCTGCAACTCTCATTAAATGTCCTACTACGGTTGATTCTACAATCTGTTCTTCATAAACTGGAGTTCGTGTATATCTAGATAAAACTCTATAGATAAAGGGATCTATCACATGGATTTTCTTGCTTTTGCGATAAAGAATTTTTCCTTCTGGTGTTATCACATATAAGATTTTTATAATGAATAAGTTTTCAAGAGTCTCTAAGTATGATGCAACAGTGTTGGGCGATCTTATTGATGTTTCTTTTGATATTTTGAGCCAGCTTACTGGTGCTAGTCTTGCACGTAAAATGTAGCTCAATATTTCCTTCATATACTTTTCATTTTTTCCTGTTTTTATCCAATCATTTTTTATCCAATCTAAATATGTTTTTTCGGAAGAAATTGTAATTTTTCCTTTCTCAAATTTATCCCTAATTGCTAATGGAAAACCGCCCGTTTCAATATAGTTTAAGAAAATATCTCCTAACTTTTTTTCAATTACACTTAAAGTCTTGAGTTTTTGTAACCATCTTTCTTTTTCCTTTACTGGTGTAGTTTCTATTTTTAACTTTGAAAAATGCATGACATATTCTGCAAAGTCCATGGGTAAGTAATATATCTCTTTTCCATGCCCTACTCTTCCAGGAAATCTTTCTTTTTGCTTTAAAATTTCAATACTTGCAGAGCCAGAAATATAGATTACATCTCTTCTAAATTTTCCTAAGTCTATTCTAGATTTAATTGCTCTCCACCAATCTTCAACAAAGGTGATTTCATCAAGAAAAATGTACGCTGTTTTGACATGCCACTCTTCTTTCGCTTTTAAATATGAGTCAAGAATTTCACCTAATTCTCTATAATCGCTAACTTCATCACATGAAAAATAAAATACCGCTTTAGGGTTTATACGTTTAAGTAAAACATGATGAATATAAATCATAATTGACATTGTTTTTCCGACTTGTCGTGGTCCAACAATGAAATTCAAGGAAAAAGGCTCAGTATCGTAATGCCTTATTATTAGAGGAATCCACTTTATAGCATACTCTTTCCATTCAGTGTACTTTGGATGTTCTTCTTTAAACCACCAGGGATTATACTCCTCCATAATTATCCCTTTCAATATAATTGAAAAGATATATTTATATATATTTGCAATAATACTGAAAAATTAATTCCAATTCTGAGACTCTGATTAAAGAGAATTAGATTCAATTTAACAAAAATAGTAATTACATTATTTTATTATGATATCGAATACTCTTTTAATTTAAGATTATACTTATTAATCAGCACCGCAACCTGTCATCAGTTTTCAGAAACACCGACCCTCATCATGTCCAAAAAAGAAAAGAATTCTTACTTAATTTTCTTAACTATCAATTTTTACTATTGTGATGAATAGGTGGAAAACATGTCAAAGATTTTACTTGCACACGGTGGCGGCGGACGAGAAATGCATGAATTACTAAGGGAACTCTTCAGTATTGTAAGAAAAACCAAAGTCGGAAATGAAATTGGCCTTGATGAGAGCGATGATGGTGCCTCATTAACAATAAATGGTCGAATTGTTATTTCAACGGACAGTTATACTGTATCACCCATATTCTTCCCTGGAGGAAATATAGGAAAATTAGCAGCAGCAGGATCGATAAACGATGTTGCAGTTATGGGAGCTGAGCCTATTGCTGCTCTTGATGGTTTAATTGTAGAGGAAGGATTACCTTTGGCAGAGCTAAAAGAAATAATTAAATCGCTTGTAACTACCTTTGAAGCAGAAAATGTTGCGTTGATTGCTGGAGATTTTAAGGTTATGCCTCGAGGAAAAATTGATAAAATCGTAATTAATACTACTGTCATTGGAACTGTAAAAGATCACATTATAACTGATTCTGGTGCTAAACCAGGAGATAAGGTAATAGTCTCTGGAACAATAGGTGAGCACGGCGCTACAATCTTAGCTTTACAAATAGGAATTGATGCAGAAAAAGAAAACTTGAAATCTGACTGCGAACCAATAACGAGAATTATGAGAATTGCAAAGGAAATAGCAAAAATCCACGCCGCAAAAGACCCAACTAGAGGCGGTTTAGCAATGACCTTAAATGAAATTGCAGAGAAATCAGGTGTAAGAATTGACGTGGACGAGGAATATATTCCAATCAGAGAAAATGTAAGAGCACTCTGCGAAATGTTAGGAGTAGACCCCTTGTGGCTTGCCTGTGAGGGACGTGTAGTGTTAGTAGTCAGCGGTGATGTAGCAGAAGATGTAGTTGATTCCTTAAGATCTGCGGGATACAAAGATGCAAGTATAATTGGAGAGGTAAGAAAAGGTAAACCGTATGTTGTTCTTAAGACATTAAGCGGAGGGTTAAGATTGTTAGAAAAGCCCACTGGAGAAATAGTACCAAGAATATGTTAACTCACTTATGTACCTAACTTACTTATATACGTAATAATATTACTAATGGATACAAAATGTTCCAGAGAATACCAAGGAAAACAATTGCATTTCTTGCAGTTAGCTATATTCTAATCAATACAAATATGTCATTTTTCTGGAGTCTATTTCGAGTTTTTGTTTTCAAAGAAGGAGCAAGTTTTACGGAAATCGCACTAATAAGCGTCATAAATAGTTTATCTTCTATAATTCTTTCTCCGCTTTTCGGTGCTCTAAGTGATGAATTAGGAACAAGAAAAATATTCTTGGTGTTAAGTTCAATATTAATTGCAGTGCTCTCACCAATTTTCGCACTGTTACATTCACCGACAGAATTCATAGTATTGTATGCAATATCAACAATAGCTATGTCAATGATGACACCTATCCTCAATGCAATTCTCTCAGAAATCAGTAGCATAGAGACACGTGGAAGAACGATCGGAGCTTTCTATGGAATTGTATCAATAAGTTGGGTTTTTAGTGGAGTAATTGGTGGTTATCTCCTTGAAACTCTTGGTCATGGATTCACATTCGTATTTATTGGAATCCTTTGTTTAATAGGTGGATTGTTACTCTCATACTTCTACAAGGAACACAACAAATCATCTACTCAATTCAAAATAGCGATAAAAAGAGCCCTAGAAAAACAGAAAAAATCACTAGGGTTTATACATGTAAATCCAAAACTAAGAATAATCATCCTGTCAGTTCTTTTTCATGGAGCTGGAACTGGAATTGCATTTACACTTTTCACAATAAAGCTATTCATAGCTGTAAAAGAGAGCTTCGTTGTCTATGGGATCATATCCGGATTATCAGGAATTCTTTCTATTTTCGCCCCTGTGATTTATGGTTACCTTGGGGATAAATATGGGAAAAAACATGTAATGATTGCTACATTGTTTGCATACTCTGCATATTTTATCATGATTGGAAAAATCTGGGATCCCTTCCTCCTAACGATTTTATGGGCCATACCTCTTTGGCCTGGAATAAGAATAAGCACGGTGGCTCTCGTTGCTGATATTAGTAAAGAAGAAGAATTTGGTTATTCTCAAGGACAAATAGCTTCTGTAATGGCACTCGCAAGAGCTATTGGTGCGTTGCTTGGGGGAATAACTGCTGACATGATGAGTGCACGAACTAATCTGCAAGCACTAGACTTTATAATAATGATGACCTCAATTGCACCGTTTGTGGCAGCAATAATACTCACAAAACTGAAAGGTGTTCGATAAACATTCTAGTGAAACATCTCTTCAGCGCTCTCCAATATATCCGTAATTTTCTGAGAAAATATTCTCCTAAATTCACATATGATGTTTGGAAAGTCTGTTGAAATTATATCAACGTTCATTTTTAGCATTCTAATAACATCTTTCACACTGTTAATTACCCATGCATTAACTAAAATACCTTTAAGGTGACAATACTTGACAATTTTTTCGGTTATTGCATCCTTCCTCAAAGCATACATTCGAACTCCAATCTTTAGTATTGCCTTAACGAATGCTTGACTATGGTGATTGGAGATTGCGAGCAAGGGAATTTCTCTATTAAGCTTGCGAATATTTAATAGGATGCCTAAATCAAATGATGCTATTACGATTTTATCAAGAACATCAGTCTCTTTCACGATCTTCATTACTTCTTTCTCAATTCCCGCATCCTTTATTTCAATAATTATGTGGGGACTCTTGCTCTTTAAAAACTCAAGAACTTCCTTGAGCGTTGGGATCTTAATTCCTGCAAATTCCTTAGAAAACCATGAACCTGCATCTAATTTTCGTATTTCTTCGAAGGTTTTTTCATTAACAAAACCAGAACCATTTGTTGTTCTATCAAGCTTCTTATCATGAATCACAACTAAAACTCTATCCTTCGTTGCTCTTACATCGAGTTCAATGAAATCCACATCATATTCGAGAGCTTTCTTAAATGATGGCAAAGTATTTTCTGGAGCAAGTCCTGCTGCACCTCGGTGTCCAACAATTAGAAAACTCCGCATTTTATCTCAATCATAATATAGTAATATTCATTCATTACTTCCTACAAACGAAACTTAGGAATAATTTGTTATTATTCTTGTATTCTTATTTCAAGAATATGATAACTTTATGATAATAATTACAGCAAGAATAAAAGAGTCTTACTGCAATGAAAATCTCAAGCTGGTGGGATGGGGAGAATTTAAGAGCATTTGATATCATGTGAAGGCTTCTTTTATAATCTCATAAGGAAGATTATGCGCAGTTCCAAACTTTATCAATATTTCATCTCGTGTATACAGGAGCGCCCTTGATTCCATCCATTTTAGTGCAATTACTGCATCAACATATTCAAACCAAACTGTATCCTTTGGTCCTTTTCTCCAAAAAATATTTTCTTGTTCAGCAAGCCTCATTGCAGAAAAATGATCTTTTATAGTTGTTTCCATAATCTTAAGATTTATTCCTTTTCTTTTGAATTCCCTCATTTCAAGAAATTCAACAATTTCTAAAACTTTTCTTAACCCTTGAGTTGGATTTTCTCCTTTGTGTGAAAATGCTCTGTAAACAATTCTAAATAGTTCCTCTATTTGAACGTCTAGCACGTATATGGTCTTGTTAGAAAGAGTTTTAATAATAAATTTGTGAAATTTAGAATTCTCAAACACAAGACCCCACAATCCAGTCGTATCAATGAGAATCATTAGATTTCACCATACCATGCAAGATGTTTTGATGCTAAGGCTTCATCTTCATCTACATTTTCAAGTTTTGGCCATTTGACTCGAATGGGAACAAGCACAATTTTATCTTTTTCAATAATTACTCGTAATTTGGATCCTTTTCCTAATTTAAGAGCTCGAAGAGCCGCTCTAGGAAGTTTTGTTCTTCCGTCATTATCATAAATTTTTATCACATATTCCATTTTTATCACTATATTATAAGTTGTAAATAATAAATAAAAGTGATAATTTTTGGTATAGTGATTTAAGAATACATCTAGTTTTTAATTTATTGCTTGTGACATGAAATATAAAAAAGGACTTAATGTGATTAAATTCTCCTGTGTTGCACTTTAGGAAATACCATTATTATCCTACGTTTTCCCTTGCAAAAATCGCACCATGCAATTTAAGTTTACATCTTCCGGTTATAATTTAAATGAAGTATAAAAAATAGTGTCCTCATTAATTACATCTTAAATCATTAACTATGTCAAATTGGACTCATAAAAATTTGTTAATCACATTCCTTATCTGACATGCTCTGCAAATTTCATGAGTAGAGGGTTCCCCGCATATTTCGCAGTATTTCATGGGCATTTTCAATGATTTTGTTTTTTGAATAATTTTTTCTCTAGAAAGAAGCAAATTGATCTTTGTTCCGGGTTTTAAATCTTCTAGCTTATTTAGAAAACGCCTTATATCTGCTCTCATACCATATTGAGCATGAGGACACTCTATGTGCCATGCAGGTATCTTGTTTAAAAGTGCATATACTACCGACTCTTTCTCATAAATGTAGTAAAGGGGCTTTATTCTCGGAACCATTTTCGGAACAATTTCTCGGGAAATGTAATCTGCTTGAATTACTCTATATAGGCTATCTTGAAATATATTCAAGAGAATTGTTTGTGCTTCGTCGTCGAGATTATGGCCAGTTGCAAGAAAATCTGCACCCATTTCTCTAGCGTGTTTGTTAAGTAAATATCTTCTAAAAACACCACAAACAGTACATGGTTTCCATCTTATTTTTCTCTTCTTGTAGAGTTCTGTAGCGAAATCAACAGTAAATCCAATTTCATTCTCCATGCTAACGATCTTGTATTCTATCTTATACTTATTACAAAGAGAGATCATTCCCTTTATGGTGTATTCACGATATCCGCTTATTCCTTCGTTTATTAGCAGAGCTATTACATCGTAATCATATATTTCAGAGTACTTATGAAGAACATAAAGAGTATTTAAACTATCTTTTCCTCCAGAAACTGCAACAACAATTAATTTGCCAGAACCTCTTAATACTCCAGCACGCTTTAAAACAACTAAAGCTTTTTTCTCAAATACTTTCTTAAAACAGTCAGCGCACAAATACATATTAGAATGTCGATATTTTATCACAGCTTTATCTTTTTTACATAAACTACAACGCACTCTAACCGCCTGATGCTACTGGAATTATCTCAACAAAATCTCCATCATAAATTTCATCGTCTTCAGTAATTACCTCACCATTTCGGACTACAACAACCTCATCTGGAGAAAATCCTAATTTTCTAATTAGTTTCTCAGCAATAATTTTATTCTCTTTTAATTCAATTTCCTTTGCACGAGATATAATCTTTACTCGAATCATTAAATACCACCGCATACTGGACAATTTGGTCGCCTATTCACTTTAATTTCACGAAGACTTAAATCCATGCCATCATAAATTATGAGTTTTCCTATGGCTGGTGTTCCATAGTTAGTTAGAATTTTAATCACCTCCGTTGCCTGCAATAAACCAAGAATTCCAGGAGTCGTTCCAAGTACAGGAAAAGCTTTCTCTTCTTCAGGGAGTGAAGGTATTATACAATTTAGACAAGGACCTTTTCCAGGAATAACCACAAGTAACTGACCGTACATACCTCGAATTCCAGCATGTATGAACGGCTTCTTCTGACGAATGCATTCTTTGTTTAAAATAAATCTTGTTTTCCAATTATCGAGACCATCAACGACAAGGTCGACTTTACTTACATAATCTTTGACATTATCCTCTGTAATTTCATCAACAACGCCCTCTACCTCTATTTCAGGATTCAATTCCTTTAATCTTCTAGCAGCAACTTCAACTTTATACTTACCAACATCCTTCGTAGTGTAGAGAATTTGCCTATTCAAATTACTTAATTCAATTCTTTCTTTATCTACTAGAATAAGCTTACCAACTCCTGCGGCTGCAAGATATAAGGAGGATACAGATCCAAGTCCGCCAACTCCAACTATAATAACTCGTGCTTTCTTTAACCTCTTCTGACTTTCCTCGCCAAATAACATTATTTGTCTACCATATCGCTCTAATTCCTTCTCGGTTAATTCAACACTCAATCTTATTCCACCAGATTTTAAAAAGAAGTAAAACATATTTTAAGCAGTAAACCAATAATACATGATTTTCTTTATTATGGAATAGTATAAGAGCACAGCTGAAGTATTGCTTCATGAATATTATTCAATACTAAATAGAATTGTCATTTACCGAAATATTATGATTCACTATATGAATTCCAAATTTTTCATGTCAGTCCTCTAAAATCCTTATTGCAGCGGCTTTTATTCCGATAAATACTTTTTCCCCCACACCTAGCTTTAGCGTTTCCAACGATCCTCGAGTAATTAGCACTTTTATAGGAATCCCAACATCAACTTCAAGCATCATTATTGGTCCTTGTGGTATGATTTCCGTAATTCTTCCCTCAAATATATTCCTCAAGCTTGTTTTTATTGGAAGCTCTTTGAAAATGATAACATCCTCTGGTCTAAAACCAATTTTAACGGATTCTTTCGCTTTTTCTGGCACAAAGAACTTAATCCCATGAACATCAATTACTGAACCAAAATCGGAACATGAGATAACTTCTCCCTCAAGGATATTCTCAAAACCAAGGAATTTTGCAGTGTAAACTTTGCGCGGATTAAGAAATAATTTAATTGAATCACCTATTTCAACAATTCTTCCATCTTGCAAAAGTGCAATTTTATCTGAGAGCATAAATGCAATTCTTTGATCATGAGTAACATGAACAATAGGAATATTCCATTCTTTCCTAAGTTTTCTCAATTCTAATGAAAGTTCCCTCTTTAAAGGTTCATCAAGATGCGCCAAAGGTTCGTCCAAGAGCAAGACCGAGGGATTTATTACAAGTGCTCGCGCTAATTCAACTCTTCTCGCTTCTCCACCACTTATTTCTCTAGGCATCTTATTCAAGATATATTCAATGCCTAGCTTCTTGGCAATCTCTATTACCATGTGTTTTCGTTTCTCTTTTTGAATCCCTCGTACCTTCAAGGGATACTCAATATTTCCAAACACAGTCATATGAGGAAAAAGAGTATTTGCTTGAAACACATATGCTACATTCCGTTTTTCAGGAGGCAAATATGTAACATCTTGTTCATCAATTAGAATTCTCCCTGAATGAATTTTACGTAATCCCGCTATGCAATCAAGGATCGTTGTTTTTCCACTACCTGATGGACCCAAAATGACAAAATACTCTTTCTTCCTGACCTCAAAGGTTATATTCTTTAATTCGAAGTCTCCTTGCTTGCGATATAAGTTAATAACCTTAAGCATATCGAACCCCTCCGCCGACCCTTTTGAGAATTATGAAAATTATAAGAGTGATTAAAACGAGTAAGGACGAAATTGGCTTTGATGCCCTAAGACCCTCAGTGGTGAATTTTATGAACACTAAAACTGGCGCGGTATATGGATAGTAAGCAAGGATTATAACTGCTCCAAACTCAGATAATGCTCTCGCCCAGCATAATAATGCTCCAGTGGCAATTCCCCTAGATGCCATAGGTAATTCAATTTCAAAGAAAACCCTAATTTTACTAGCACCATAAACTCTTGCTGCCTTAAGATAATCTGTTCCTAGACTATCAAAAACGGCTTTCACTGTTTTAATAAGTAATGGAGCCGAGACAAAGAATTGCGCAATAATTATTCCATAAATAGTATCAATCAGTGAAATTCCAAGTGCTCTTAAACCTTTTCCAAGTATTTGATGAGGACCAAAAGTGCAAAGTATAACAACACCAGCAACAGTGTGAGGAAGCAAAATAGGAATATCCAAGAGAGAATCAATTATATTCTTTCCTTTAAATTCATACCTAGATAGAAAATATGCAAAGGGAACTCCAAGGAATATCGCGAGAAGCGTTGTGGCAGTTGATGTTAAAATACTGACACTTATTGCCGCAATAACCTCTCGATCTAAGGTAGCAGATGCAAGATCCTGAGGTGGAGTTGTAACCAACATGAAAAATGTTGGAAAAATTAGAATTATAGTGATTATCATAGAGAAAAATAGAAAGAATAGTAGTGATTTGTCAATCATACGAATTCTCACGAGAAAGCACCTAAAAATTAAATTTCAAACTTGATAATTCTAGAATATTAGCTACTAGCTCATCGGTTTTGCGTGTGGTTTTATTTCATCAGGTAATGCACTGTAATTGTAAGCAAGCAAAGGATATATGCTTGGTTGTCCGTTTGCATCTAATATTTTGTCTCGTTCTTCTATAAGCATTTTCAGAAATTCAATAGCCAAATCCTTGTTCTTAGTATTCTTTAAAATCGTTATACCATATACAATAGCTTCCCCACACATTATTTGTCCACCACTTAGAGTTACATTTGCTTTCTTGTAGAAATCATCGTATTCTAGATAACCTAGGTTTATTTGAGGCGGCAGTTCTATAAATCTCAAATGATGTTGAACAGCCACTGAGCGATACTCGAACGCATAATCTAATTCTCCTGACTCAAGTAGGCTTAATAAGTCTACTGATTTTGGTCGTATTATTAGCGTTCCAGTTTTATTCTTTTCAACCTCCAGCCACTTGTAAATTGCACCAGAAGTATTATAGTATAAATCAGCCAGCTTTAGTACGATAATTGATCTATAACCACAAGGATCTAGATTTGGATCCGAATGGCCAAAGGTAACATCAGTGCGATTTAATATCTTGTACCAATTAGTTGAATTAATTTCATCAGCATATTTACTATTATCCGTATAAGCAATAACCATCTCATTTCTAGCGAAAACTAAATACCAATCAATCAAATTTTTCTCGAGCAACATACTCATTAATCTATAATCCGCAGAAGCATAAATATCAGGTGTCGCATTTAGGTCAATAATTTCTTTAGCAAGTTGCCTACTGCCAGCAAAGTGCAAGACAACATCAACATCTGGGTGCATTGCTTCAAAATCTTTTTCAAGTTGCTCAAGAGGTATTGTCAAGCTTCCAGCAGCATATACTACTAATCTCTTTTTTGGAAATAACCAAAAAGGAGCAGTTATATAAATAATTCCAGCAGTAATTGCAACAATCACAATCAAAACTATAACAAACCTAAGACTCTTCTGCATATTCTCACACTTTTGAATTATCAATTATCAGATAATTGATAATAAATTCTAAAGTATATAAATTCTTATAATGCATCACAGAGAAGGATACAAAACATTCAAATCCTACCTCCATTCCAAAAATATTTGTTTTGCAGCAAATATATTACATTGATTCTGACATACTTGCAAGTGTAAAGTTTTTCGTGAATTTCATTCTGTTCCATAATTAAACGAGTTATTAAGGATTTAAAATCTCTCTACGTAATGAAATAAATATGAATCTTCTAGATTAATTTGATGATTAAACGAAATGAATCAAATGCTCTCCATAAGAGTGCCAAAAAGAGCAATAAGAGCCTAATTTAAAAACTTGTAATTTTTTGACCTGTTTCTCCTAGTGCTTTATATCCAGTAAGTCTTGCTAGTAAGCGTTTAAATTCAATTGAGCCAAGAAAACGAATAAATTCATTTACAGATTGCTTCTTAAGCTTCTTTTTTGATATCAGAAAATCAAAGCATTCCCATTTTATCGTCTTGAATTTGAGCCCATAAAATTCTGCCACATATCGGATAGCAATGCCAACATCAGCTTTTCCACTTAAGACTGCGCGGGCTACCTCTTCATGGGTTCTAACTTCAAAATCATAACCGTTTATAATGTCGGAGAATTCTCCCTTCAATCCTAATTTTTTGAAGACATTTAACAAAATATGATCCATAAGAAAGCGAGTTCCGGATCCAACATTTCTATTAACGATCTTTAGCTTCTTGATCACTATATCTTCAGGATTATTGAATGGAACATCATCTCTGTACACAAAACCAATCTCACGCATGTATCCCCGGACAAGAATCACATTTTTGAGTTCGTATTTTTTAAGAAAAGGCAGATTGTATTCGCCAGTTTTTGGATCATACAGATGCACCCCAACGATGTCTGCCTCATCAACTAATAATGCGAGAATACCTGCTAGTGATCCCGTCCAGTGTTCTTCTACGGTTATATTTCTTTTTCTCAGTTCATTCGCAATTAAGTCAACAGCGATATCATTACTTCCAGCTATTATCAAATCCGCCAAGGCATGTTCACATATTACGGCCTTGTCATATGAAATTCCATACTTTTTCGCATAATCCTCGTAGATTGTTAATAATTGGATCGCATTTTCAGTAAGTTCTGCTCCACCTCTTCCTCCTCTTTTTCTTTTAACTAAATCCTTTTTAATAATTCTCTCAGCTCTTAGTATCTTCTCTAATGCACTTGAGTAAGGAAGACCAAGTTTCCTTGATGCCGCTAAAATGGAATGCTCCTTCATTATGCACTTGAGAAGATAATATAACTCTTCATCCATTACAATTTGTCCATTTACTTCCAAGTACAGAGTAACACGGGGTCTTATTTTCTGAAGCATATTACTCGAAAAATAATAATTTCTGTAGAAAATATAGACTTATTCCCAAAAATATTCAACAAGTTAAGAACGCTGAAAACTACAGGACGTATTTAACGAAAAAAGTCAAAGAACTAAAGCGGGTCCTTCAGGTCTTGTTCCAATTTCCATAGTTCTATCAGTTAAGTCTAGGATTATTTTCATTATATCTCTTCCAAAAAGTGTTCCTAGGGCTCCAGAAGCACATGAATTTTCATTAAATACCTTAACGGGATCCCTTCGTATACTTTTAGACCAAAAGATAATTGGTACTGGTAAACCAATATGTCTTCCTCTAATACTTGATGTTGAATGATCTCCCGTTACAATAATGACGACATCATCTAGCTCAGTAAGCGGCTTTAAAACATGATCTATTTTTAACAAAAATTCTGCTTTTTCTCGTGGTTTCCTATCATGCGACAAATTATCAGTTCCTTTAATGTGTAAATACACGAAATCATAACCACTTTCTAGAGCTTTCATGCATCCTTCCACTTTACCAGCGAGATTAGTAGCAGGTGTTCCAGTCGCACCTTTAACTGGTATTTCTTTCATTCCGAGAGCTCTCGCGATTCCTTTATATAGTGCACCAGCTGCGATAAACGCGGCGTTAAATCCCCATTTTTCCTTAAATGGAGTTATTGTCTTTGCAATTCCTCCGCCTCTAGCAAGGATAATATTTGCTGGCGGTTTTCTACTCTTTTCTCGTTTTATGTTAATTTCGTGATTCTTGAGAATTTCATGGGAAATTATTGTTATTTTATTCAATATATCAGCGGTTTTTTGCGCATAAGGCTTGAGTTTTTCATCTAACTCTTTCCAAGGAACCACCATGAGCACAGGAGCGTTTATTTCATGGGGATCTGTATCTGTCACAGCACCAAGTAAATTTTCTCCTTTTATGATTAATACTCCCCTATGCTCTAACGTATGAAGAACCCGTGCTGGTAAGCCTTCTTCTTTAAGTTTCTCATCTAACACTTTGTATAATTCCTCTGCCTCTTCTCCAGAAATTCTTCCAGCACGTCTATCAATAACGATTAAATGATTTCCCTCCTTTTTAACTGTGGCTAAATTCACTCTAAATGCAACTTCTCCTTTTCTTAACTTTATTCCTGCTCCTAAAGCTTCAAAATACCCTCTTCCAGGATACTCCGTTTTTATATCATAACCAAATATCGCTAGGTGACCAATATCACTTGATGGCGGTATTCCTGGTGCTACGGGATACATTATTCCACACATACCCTCAGACGCTAATTTATTTAGTGCTGCGAAATTTCTTGATGCAAATTCAAGCGGAGTTCCACCCAGCTCGGGAATGTACTCATCACCAAGTCCATCGATAATTACTAAAACAACTTGCATATTCTCTCCCTACTCAAATGCTCTTAATCCAAGAAACTTAGCACTATTACCGAGGATTTCCTCTATTCTTAACAATCTATTGTATTTTGCTGTTCTTTCACCTCTACCTGGCGCTCCTGTCTTTATCAGTCCCGTGGAAAAACCAACTGCTAAATCAGCAATTGTCGTATCTTCTGTTTCTCCGCTTCTATGGCTTATAATTGCCTTATACCCATGCAATTTTGCCATTTGTATTACATCCATAGTTTCAGTTAATGTTCCAATTTGATTTGGCTTAACTAAAATTGCATTAGCAGCGTTCATTTCTATTCCTTTTTTGAACCTTTTCGGATTCGTTACAAATAAATCATCTCCCACAATTAGAATTCCCTTAAGTTCTCTCGTAATTACTCTAAATCCCTCAAAATCCTCCTCATGAAGTGGATCCTCGATTGAAATTATTGGATACTCATTGCATAGTTCTCTATAGAATTCAATTAATTTCTCTCTAGACATTTCTTTCTTATCAATCACATAGATCTTGTTCTCTTCATTGTAAAAGGTAGATGCTGCGCAATCAAGCGCTAGCTTTACTTCATTCTCTGAATATCCCGCGAGCTCTATAGCTTTGACCAACGCATCAAGTGCTTCTTTAGTTTCTTTCATAGGGGGAGCAAATCCTCCTTCATCACCAACATTAATTGCATTTTTTCCATAAGTCTTCTTTAGATATTCTTTTAATACATAATAAACTTCACATCCGATTCTCAAAGCTTCTGAAAATCGATCTGCTCCAACGGGTACTATCATAAATTCTTGTATAGCAAGCTCGTTTCCTGCATGCTTTCCGCCATTGATTATATTCATCATCGGAGTAGGAAGAATATTCGCCGTGATTCCACCAATATACATGAATAGTGGAATTCCATATGTATCCGCACTTGCTTTAGCAACCGCTAATGAAGTTGCGATTGTCGCATTAGCTCCAAATTTGCTCTTATTTTCAGTTCCGTCTGCTTCAATCATTTTTTGATCTATTCCCCTTTGCATTCGTGCATCCATTCCGGTGAGCAATGGCGCAATTACCTTATTTACTGTCTCAACAGCACTATATACTCCTTTTCCTCGAAAACGGCTATTTTTTAAATCTCTCTTCTCAACAGCCTCCCATTTCCCTTTAGATGCCCCTGCAGGTGCAATTGCAACGCCAACTCCTCCTCCTGCTGTTAATACCTCAACCTCGACCGTAGGATTTCCTCGAGAATCTAATACCATTCGTCCACGGACTTCATTAATTATAAAAAGGTCATTGGATAAGTAGGATAGGACTGAATTCACGTTTAACACCTAAAAACAAAATAAACTTGTTCGCAATTTTAATCTTCAAAGTCCATAGCATAGTATATTTCTGGTATTTTCTCTTTTAAGCCAGGACAATTAACATCTAGCCAATACTTGCTCTCCTCAATTTGTGCTTTTAACAATGCTTTGAATTCTTCTATTGACAGATAGTGAAGAGGTTCCAATTCTCTAAGTCTTTTTTCACTGAATCCAGGTATCTTCTTAGGAATTAGGACTTTCTCACCCCAAACTGGATGTGGTTTCCACTCAATAGCACCTCTTGTTGCCTGCAAAATGAATAATTCGGTTTCATCTATTGATGGATTTGTTCCACCGAGTGGTCGAGGAATCCCATCGGATCCTGTTTCTAAGATTGGCTCTGGTGCCATTATAACCTTATCTCCAAATTTCTTTTCTACCCATTGATACTTAGCCACAATTCTGCCTGTGGCATTAATAACATAAACTTCGACAGGATCTCCTTTTTCCTTTCTCTTTTTGAGATAGTTATAAAACCTAATCACGTGAGCAGTATCTGGAACACCGATTGTAAAGGGTTTACAGAATCTTGATACATATCTAATTCTACCGACAATTTCAATCTTTTGAGCTGGATGACCAATAGTTCTTCCGTCAGCGTAGAATTTAGCTGCTAATGCAATGTCTTCTACCTTCATGAATGCATAACTCGTAAATAAATCAGGAGACAAAAATATGGCTGTTGTAAGGGGTCCGCTTGACATTATATTTCCGTCAAAATATCCCGTATCTTCAAGGTAAATAACAGATCTTGCGTTTTTATTTAGTTTACCAAAATATTGAAATGTTTTTCCTGCAAAGCATACATTTCCATTTTCATCAAACTCAGTATTTTCATGAAGTGCTCGAGAACTATTTGCCGCTCGCCATAGTGCTTCTTGCTTTGGCGTTAAATCTTCCGTTTTTGTCCAAGAATTTCTTTCACTTCCAATAACACAATCTTCAAAAATAGCCACAATGTCATCATTTTTAATTGCTTGATCTTCCACATACTCCAAAGGATCTATGCCAAATTTCTTCTTAAATCTTTCTGCTACTTTTGGAGTAAACACAAAGAAAGTATGAGTGGATTTTCCAGTTCCAGTTAGACCCCATATGCACATAACAATTCTCTTTTTTGTTCCATCTACTCGTTTCACAGTAAACTCTTTGAATCCAGCATGTTCTCCCGTTCCACCACGCTTATAAACATGAAAAATCCAATGCGCAAGAAATGCCTTTTTAACCTCGCCTTGGTAGGATGAACAAGTTATAATTGTAAAGTTATGATGAGGAAATCGCATCACCATTAGTAACTTATTCGTACCAGGAATAAATGGATTCCTTAAATAATGAGGTATGCATATTACTTCAACATCTGGTTCTTCATCAGGGGGTGCCGGAAAAACTAATTGAGACCAACGATATGCAATATCTGGAAATTGAGGATCGCACCATAAACGTGCATGCATTTGTGCTTTAGTACCTGGTTTTCCATAATATGCATCAACTTTGATAAATGGCCCTTGTGCTAATATATGCTCGAGTACTCTAACCATCAAAAATTTGTGCTCATATTTTAACTCATCATCGCTATTTATAACCACTGTATTATCTGCTGATCTATGCCATATATTAGAAGCCCAATTCCAACTGCCATTTTTATATTGTGTTCCATAAAGTTTTGCTCGCTCAAACAAGTCTTGTGGATTATCTAAGTAAGGTGTAATGCCACATTTTTTCTTATATTCAAGGATCTTTTTGAAGGTCTCTTTAAATTTTTCAATACTCATTTCTTCTATCGAAGGAATAATCTTTGGCATAATCATCACTTCTTGAAAAGCCTAAAAAATTAAACATTACTTTAATTTTTGCATCAAGTATAATATTTTTACTTATTAATCAACCATTAAAATATTAATAAAAACAAAAAACTCAAATGAATTATTCTCGCACGACTTCAACTCTTATATCTTGAGCTGGACCAAGCTCTTCGCGCCATCCTAGTGTTAGAACGATTTTCTCCCCTTTATTTATTAATTTCTTTTCCATTGCTACCCTTTTTAACTCGTCCAGAGTCATTTTCTTCATTTCTGAATATATTGGATTAATACCCCACATCACTTTAAGCTGCCGTACTGTTTTCATACTATTGGAAATGATTATCACATCGCATCTTGGTCGAAATCTTGATAACATCATTGCAGTAAAACCGCGAGTTGAAAATGCTATTATCTTTGCGCCTAGGAACTCTGCTACATAAACTACACCTCTATTAAATTTCGCGTATATAGGACTCTTCTCACTTACTTCATATCGTGGTGAAGTTACAAAGACTTCCACTTTTTCAATCACTCTCCTTAGCCATCGAACGACTTCAACTGGATACTTACCTATAGCTGTCTCTCCACTCACCATTATAGCATCAACACCTTTTTCAACAGCAGTTGCAATGTCCATAATTTCAGCACGAGTTGGAACTGGAGACTCTATCATTGATTCTAAAACTTGCGTGGCTAAAATTACTGGTTTGCCTTCTTTTAACGATTCACGTATTATAAGATTCTCCAAATATGGTATATCCTCGAGAGATATCTGAACTCCTAAATCACCTCGTGCAACCATTATAGCGTCGCTTAACTGGATAATTTTCTCAAGATTTAGAATTGCTGGTTTATTTTCAATCTTAGAGATTATCTTTATCAAATCACCATTATTATCGTCTAGAAAATCCCTAAGTTCCTTTACATCATCCGCAGATTGAACAAATGAAAGCGCTACGAAATCTACGTCATTTTTGATGCTAAACTTAATGAAATTCTTATCTCTCTCGGACAATGCGGGAAATGGTAATGGCTTATGTTTTACAGTAATACTCACATTGCTTCTTATTTCGCCATCAGAAATAACAGTACCTTCTGCTTCATTTCCAATGATTTTAGTAATTTCTACAATAACTCGCCCGTCAGCAAGCAAAATGTTGTCTCCTAATTCGAGAATATCCAATATCTCCTTCTGAGGTACCGGAATAACGTGCGGGTGATCACTTTCTTTGGCACCAAATCTAAAAATAACTTTCTCACCCTTACTTAAATACCCACGGGGTAACATTCCAATTCTAGGACCACGTCCAGGAATATCTGCAATTATGCCTACTGGTCTTGAAAGTTTTTCCTCAATTTCCCGTATATATCGAATTATTCTTCTCTTCTCTTCGAGTGTACCGTGAGCAAAATTCAGTCTAAAAACATCAACTCCTTCTTTTACCATCTCTTCAATAATCTCTGCCTTTTGTGATGCGGGCCCAATTGTTGCAATAATCTTAGTTTTCCTCATGATATAATCCCAATTTTTCCATATCTTGGCAAAGTTGACATGTTCCCTTAAATATATAAGACATGATGATAGTTAACATTAAAGAGAACAAAAATTGAATACAAACATTACCATGATGTAAATAATGATTCCTGTTGATTCCCCCATACTTATAAAGCATCCAAATATCTAAATTGAAACCTCGACGGGTACTAATAATCTAAGGATGTTCAGGATTATATCCTCTTTAATGAATGCATAAAAACCTGCCTTCTGCTCATAATTCATGAACCCATGCATTTTAATGACATAGTCAGATCTCTCCAGGGGTCTATAATAGGAAACTTCGCCTATTGTTTTGTTGTGCATTCCAAAAGCAAATGAAATTAAGTTGTCTCTTAAATTTATTTTCAATGAAAACACATGAATAACCTCACCAGATAATTTTGAAACTTGACTCTTTCCCTTATAATCAATCCACTTTATATAAGTATCCACTTTTTCAGTTATCCTAAGTGTAGCATTATAAATTGCATTTTCACCCTTGCCAAATCTTCGAATTTCAATATAACCTTTATATGGCCCTACACTCGCCGAACCGCTTTTTGTATTCACATTATTTACAATATATACTAGCTCATGTCTATTTTCAAACGGGATAGTTTTTGAAATGAATAGAAATCCTGGGAAACCAATAAAGATTACGTTCTTGCGAACTTTTTCAAGATAGTCCATTATGGCTAGCTTAATTTCATCAAAAAAAGAAGGTAAAAAAGAGAGAGGCATTGCCACATATTACACCTTTTTTCTAAGACTTAATTAGATGTGAAATTTTTAAATGACAATTAATATAAGGTTTTAATGACAACATGAAAAATATGTTATTTATAGCTATACACCAACCTTCTTTGCTGTATAGCAAAATTTTAGCAAATAAACGAAAATAGAAAATTACGAAAAAATAGTTAGTATCATAAGCAAATTTAGGAGAAAAATAACGAAAAAAGAAGAAATCCGTAAAGATCGTACTGTAAAATTGCTGAACATGGCTAAGAAAACTACTAAAATTGCAAAATTTCTCATTAAATTCTAAAAACTTGCCTTAACGAGATTGTTAAAATAGAATTCATATTTCTGCTTAAAAATTATAATGAGCAACGGTAGCAATGTGCCAAATTAT
>JAHKLH010000049.1 GCA_029856635.1 Candidatus Njordarchaeota archaeon | reverse complement strand
TCAATTCTAACAACATTATCCGTACTACTTCGCTAGTCAAATGAACTTCTACTTTTTTCATATGCTGCAGTTCTCCTTTTTCTTACAAAATTCAGAAATAGAATAGTTTGACTACTCTTATTGTTAATTTTGACAGTTATTCAATAGGTGTTATTAATTTTCGTGAGTCCTTGTGAAATACTCTTATTTTAAGAGAACCGCAAGTCATATTATAAATTTATTTACAGTTTTGGTGTTTTTATGCTTAAAATTAGTGACCTTTGCGTTAGTTATGGACGAAGAGAGGAACTAATTTTAAAACATATAAATGCTGAGTTCGATAAAAAGACGCTACTTCTTGGACCAAATGGTGCTGGGAAGACCACATTATTTAGAACTATCTGCGGCTTAACAGTAAAGATATCAGGAAAGATTTACATTGACAATATAGACCTAGATTCGGTGTTTGGAAAACCGGGTGTTATCGCTGCAAATATTCCAGAAATATTTGGTTTATTGTATTTGGATTGCTATAGGCTATTGGATTTATACATGGATCTTTTCGATAGTGATAAGGATTTAGCTTTATCAATAATGGAAGAATTCGGTTTGAGTGAGGGGTTTCTCAAAAAGAAGAAACCTCATCAGCTCTCCGCGGGTCAGCGTAAGATTTTCCATAATGCTATTGCATTGGCTGCAAAAGCAAGAATAAAATTATTTGATGAACCTTTTGAGCAATTGGATCCTGCGCGTAAGAATAAGCTTATTGAATGCTTAGAGAAGGAAAAAGCTATAATTATTCTTTCAACGCATGAGACATGGTTAATAAGGAAACTCCTCTCGTGGGATGTTACTTTCATGTTTGAGGGGCAACTATTTGGAAAGTTGTCTGTGAAGGAATTATCAGATTCTTATCTTGTTTTTGAAAAGTATCCTGGTGCATTACTTACGGTGGAAACTCCAAAGGTTGTTTTTTCCATAATTAAAGAGCCAAAAGGTAAGCCTCTCGCTGATTTTATGTCGCTTGATTATGTTTATAAGCTAGCATGAGGAGGTGAGAATTATGGTGTTTACAAAATATTTTAGATATTCATTAAGACAGTATTTCCTGAATCCATATTTCATATTCTGGGGTATAATCTTTATTTACTTCTGGATTTTGATGTGTGCCTACGTATTTGCTAAGGGAGTACCTGGAGATTATATGTTATATGTTGTTGGTTCCGATTATGGCCAACTTTTGATTCTGGGATTAGGGAGCGCATCTGTATCAGCAGCGTTCACATTTTATTATTCTTCATTTGCAGTGAGGTTCGTTACTAAATTCACAAAATTGAATCCAAGAAGATTTCTGATTGAGAATTTCCTATCAACTATTTTGTACTTATGCGTATATTCAGGAATTATATGGGGATTATTTGTTGCAACATTTTACTCCAAATTCGGAGAATGGTATCTCCCAAAAGATCCGCTTGGATTGATAGGTGCCACGATACTTTCAGCAATCTTTCTGTACTTATTCTCACTAATGTTAGTATATTTCGTGATATTATTGAGAGCACCAAAGCTAAGTAATTTCATTGGATATGTTCCATTAATGCTTTCATTTTTAGCTTATGCGGCATTTTGGGTGGATTTTGGTATTGCCGTATACATAAGCCCATTTAATTTAATCTCAAACTTAACTTACTACTTCTACACTAAGGAAAAACCATTCACTGGTGATATTATCGGTAATTTTATGAAATTAATTCAAAACGAAACACCGAGTTATGCAGATCCGGTCTTGTCGGTAGTTGCACTTTGCATTTGGATTCTAATATGTGGTATTCTCTCATACATATTTGTGAGAAAATCTAGAGGAATTAGCTACGAAGAACTTAGAATCTTGTAAAAAATCTTTTTAATATTGCTCTAAATACAATCTTATCTGTTTTATTGAATACGTTGTAGTCTAGTCAAAATGATTTGGGTAAAATATGAGTGATACTTTTAATTTTGATACATATTCAATTCTGGTTAAATGCTATTTTTAATATTTAGTATAATATTTTCTGATTTATTGAACACAATTAAAACACTTAAATTTATCTTCTTTTTTAGTAAGTTGCATTTATTGCTACATTTTGAAGTATTGTCGTTTTTAGAAACTTTAATGGGCTTCAAACGTAATTGGTGTATATTTTGACTAAAGTAGTTGAAAAGGAAAAAGTGGTTGAAGTTACAGGATCTCTATGTCCAGAATGCCTTAAGATAATTCCCGCGAAACTTGTGGAGAGAGATGGAAAAATATGGATGATAAAGAAGTGTCCGGAACATGGCGAATTTGAAGAATTGTATTGGGGAGATGCTGAACTCTACTATAAAGCAATGAAGTATACTGTACCAAGAAGAAAAATCACAAACCCAAATGTTAAAGAAGTCACCACATGTCCATTTAGCTGTGGTTTATGTCCACTACATGGAAATCAAACGGCATTAGCAAACATAGTTGCTACAAATAGATGCGATCTTTCATGCTGGTATTGTTTCTTCTTTGCTGAACGTGCTGGATTTGTATATGAACCATCACTTGAGCAAATTAGAAAAATGGTAAGAGTTCTCAGACAACAAGGTCCTTGGAAGCCAAATGCAGTTCAAATAACTGGAGGCGAGCCATTATTAAGAGATGATTTAGTAGAACTTGTAAAGATTTTACGTGAAGAGGGGATAGTTCATGTTCAATTAAATACTAATGGACTTAGAATATTCAGAATGTGGGAAAATCAAGGAGCAGATGTTGCTGTGAATTATGTTAGAGAACTAAGAACTGCGGGAGTAAATACTGTTTACTTGAGCTTTGATGCGGTATCACCAAAGAATTTCAAGAATCACTGGGAAATTCCTTTTATATTAGAAGCATTCAGAAGAGCTGGCATGACGAGTACTGTGTTTGTTCCAACAGTTATTCGCGGATTTAATGACGATCAATTAGGGGACATAATAGACTGCGCCGCACGAAACATAGATGTGGTTCGAGGAGTTAACTTTCAACCAGTTTCAATTACTGGAAGCGTCCCTCGAGAAGAACGCCAGAAGCTTAGAATTACCACCCCGGATGTCATTAAACTAGTTGAAAAACAAACAGAAGGTCAGATAGGAAGAGAAGCATGGCGTCCCGTTACTTGGCCATATCCACTTAGCTGGTTAATTGAAGAACTTACAGGAAAACCCCAATTTAATTTAACAAATGTTCCTGTTTGCGGAATGGCTACTTATGTCTTTCCGAAGCTAAGAAAAGTACACGGAAGAATTGAAGTCGAGGGATATATCCCGATAACCGATTTCGTAGACGTTGATGCACTTTGGGATTGGTTAATGGAAAAAGCACAAGAGATTCATAATGCAAAAGGAGTAGGAAAAATGTTCAAGAAGATTAAAATAGCATTGTATCTTTTAATAAAGGGACTAGATAGATTCATAGATCCCTCTAAAGAACCCGAAGGACTTAATCTTAGGAAAATCATCAAGAAAATCATACGCAAACGATCATACAGTGCGCTAGGCGAATTCCATTACAAGGCATTATTCCTCGGCATAATGCACTTCATGGACTTATACAATTATGATATACGCCGTGTACAAAGATGTTGTATTCACTATCTTACACCTGATGGACGCATTATTCCATTCTGCGCATTTAATGTGCTTAATGAGATTTATCGAGATAAACTACAGAAGGAGTATTCAATTCCATTATCAAAGTGGAAGAAACCATTTGAAAAACACAAGCGTGATGTTAACAAAATAGTCAAAACAGAATTGTATCAACGATTTTATGAACCATACTTTAACAAATATGAGGATTTCAGAAGTAGCAAAAGCTAAGCAAGTATTGCGAAATTTTTTAAAAACTCTAATTTTTGACACGTCTCTTAAGCCTTGATAAAATATCTTCATTTTTTAATTGGTATTAGTGCTCATTCATTTAATAGGAATGTTACAAGAATACTCAGTACTTAATATCCTTAGATACTATATCTTAGTAGATTTGGTGTTCAAATTGTTCGGGTCATGATGAACCTATAATGATCTCATTGTTTTGCGAGTTGTGCCCTAACTGAAACAAAGTTGAGCAATTAACCATGGTGAATGCAGTCAAGTGGCATTATCATGGGAGAAAATACGACTAACATTAGCTCAATTAATAATAAAAAAATTCCACATCACATTGAAAAAAAATGTTAGGTACACATTTTTTAATGCTTTCCCTTAAGTGATATTAGATACAACAAATAACCAATGTTTTCTTTGAAATCACTCTTTATTTTCTCAACATCTACATTTAATCTTAAAAGAGCTCTTCTTACACTTGAATCTTCAAAAAGATCCAATCCCATGTATCCAGTGTATGCTATGTATGCAAGCTTTGCAGTCCAAGGGCCAACCCCCCCTAATGAAGTAAGTTCATTAACTGCATTTTCTGGCTTTTTCTTTGCTATTTCTTCTAAATCTATTACTCCCTTACTCACTAAAATCGATATATTTTTAATATAATTCACTTTATTCCTACTTAATCCTAAACTCCTAAGAACACTATTTTCAGCGTCTTTTAGTGTTTCAGGTGTTGGAAAATCATAAAAACTTTCATCCCCAAGTACGACTTTTCTTCCAAATTTTTTAACAAGTTTAGAAATTACTTTCAGGGCGAATTTCAACATTATCCTTTGCATAACTATAGCTTTTATTAAAGACTCCCACATTGTAGCACTTAGTGCTGGTCTCAGACCAGAATACTTTTTAACTATTTTGTGAAGTTCTGGATACTTCTTTGATGCCATCAAAAGTATATTATAATCAAACTCAACATTGTATATTCTTCTCACGACCTTTTCTGCCTTTGCAAGATCCCCAGAAAAAACCAAAACTTTCAAGAAAGGCTCATCTCCCTCTCTTACGATAATTGTTTTCCAGCATATTTCTCGCAAACATCTTCTACACGTTATTCCATCCACAATACAAGGAACGGGCTCTCCTTCAATTGAAAATGTTCTTAAGTGCAAAAGAATCCTATATGGTGGTTTAGGATAAATCTTTATCACGTGCATGGTTAACTCCAAGATAGTTTAATAAGATTACTCAATAATTTGTAAACACCAGATTAATCTACATCAATAATTTAATAGTTAAATAATGCATAAGAATTCAAATCAAGAGTAAGAAGATCCTTTAAATGAGAATACATGCTCTATTTATTGTAGTAGTGTGTACTACGTAGGTGATAAAATGGAAACCATTAAAGTGACTACGAAATACCAGATTACAATACCAAAGAGTATTAGGAAAAAACTAAATATAAAGGCGGGAGATATCTTGCTTGTTAGGACAGATGGAACTCGAATAATACTTGAACCCATAATCAAGAGGAGCAATCCCTTAGAAGACATGTTGAATTTGATTAAAGAGCCTCTCAACATTGATGCAGTAAAGTTAATTAAAGAAAGTTGGGACGAAAATTAAAATATCGAAAACGCCGATATATAATTAATATTTCTTTCAAAGAAGTCAATAGTTTAATCTTTAATCAAATTCATAAAATAAGAAAAACATTCTTTTACTATTTCATCACATTTCTTAGGACCGCAATATATAAAATCAGAATCTAAAGTTATAATAATGCGATTTTCTCGAAATGCTTGCTCTAAAATAACATAATTCGAAGCAGATGAAGAACACCTTATAACATCAAATCCCTTGTTCTTTAGCATCTGCACTAAGGATAATGGAACATTCTCATCAACAAGAAATCTCATACGACTTTACCTAACTCATCATGAAACCTCTCAATAACATGCTCATGCATCTTCCTAACAATCGGCTCAAGCACATCCCTATACTCAATTATCTTTTCCACATCAATCCTTCGCAACGTCGGAAACTCCCTAAGTATCTTATCTATATTCCATCCATTATCCATAAGATCATAAATATGCTTCACAGGAACCCTCGTATCCCTCACGACTGGAATACCCCTCAACTTATCCCTGCGTATTTCAACAAACTCAAGCGCATCCGCCAAACGCAACAAAAGAGAAAAATTTCTCTTAACTTCATCAATGAGTCCATGTGGCAATAAAAACTCACGACGTATACGTTCCTCTGACCAACCTAATTCAAGGAGTCTAACGATCATCGCAACTGGAATACGTGTTCCCTTAAGAACAGGATAACCCCCGCATTTATTGTAATCAATTTCTATAATCTTTCCTAAGAGATTCACAAGGCGATTTTTCATCACACCCCAATTAAAATTGAAAATTAAAATGTTTTTTATTTCTTGATTTCTGGATAATACCTTTCAATAGTCGTAACCACATCATAGTCATGGTCACATGAAGCAATTATTTTAATTTGATATCTTTGCATTAGTGCCACATTAATTGCGTCCCGAGGTAAAAGACCATAAGTTTTCATCACACTCATAGCAGAAATTATATCTTGCATTTCAATAGGAATTATAATCAAATTTTCAATGCTTAATATCTTAAGTAGGAATTGCTCAACAATACTCGAATACTTTTTTACCACTTTTTGTTTGTCTTGTCTAATGATTTCCAACGGGTTTTTACGATGATCAACTTCAATAAGTTTGAGCAACATTTTGTATATGAACTCATCGAGCACCATTGTACTTGTATAACCTGCAATTTCACCTACTCTTATTCTCTCAATAAATTCGTAACACTGCTCTTTTATTTCCTTAGGACCTCTAAAGTATAAGTGAAAAATATTTGTATCAATGAAAACCTTCTGACCAGCAGGTATTCTCTCTAGCGTTCGTTTTTCTTCAACCATATTTTCTCCCGTAGTAATAGGAAACTAATTCTCTGTCAAGGATTGCGAATTCAACTTCATCCTCATCCGGCTCTAGATATTTTTTGGGAATGTCCTTAGGAACCTCTATTATAATCCTAGAACCATCGAACATGACAAGAAGCTTCTGATTTTCCTTAAGATTAAGTGCCTCCCTTATCTTAGCTGGAATTGTTATTTGCCCCTTCTTTCTTAGTCTTACAACAAAGATTTGCAAACAACTCACCAAAAGTATATGGCTTACAATCATTTAAAAGTTAGAAATTATAAATAATGTCAGACTTTTATGAATAGTCCAACTAATTCTCTTCTTAGAAACTACAAGACTCTATGTTCTAATTAGCGACTTAAAAATTATCGCTAAATTATTCTATTTTTATTAACAAAATCGTAAAATAAAAATTGATTATTAATATTCTCGTTTATGGGAAAATATATTAAAGTTCTGCGTTAAAGTGAAAAATAGGTGAGAATATGGGCAATCTTCATTTTGGATTAATAGGAAAAAGCACATCATCTAAGCAAAATCTAAAAGTAAGTAAATATCCTTACATTCTCACGATACTTAATTTCTTGATACTTTCAATTATAGCTCATGTGAGCGCAACGTTTAATCTTGTGATAATAATCGGATTTAGTAATGTTTATTTAGTGTACAAAGTTTTGACCTTAACAAGAATTTGGTTTTTGATATTCCTTCCAATAATAGTGATGTTAACGTTTATGTGAAAGATACGAGATATATTCTTCATCTCATTAAGTATAATAGCGTGGATTTTCTGTTTTCTTGCACTTTTAGCACTTATAACTGACATTTGGCTATTAAAAAACATCTTTGATTTCATTGCAGCAATATGTTATCTTGTAGTTCTTGTTTATTCTACAGTAAAGGTAATTCTATACATAAAATCATGCTTGCAATAACTCTTCTTATACTTTTTGTCCAGGACTCTTTGTTTGATTTTAATTTGATGAACAATCTTATAAAATTCCTAAAATGTATTCAATTTAATACCAAATGGATGATAATAGGAAAGTTCATGAATAGAAAAAGTGATCAGGACTGCGGAATAGTTAGGACAAATCAAACGCTTGAGTAGTTATGCAGATTATATTATTGGGAACTTTATTATACTTATGAAAAACTACAGCAATTGACTCATATCTCCGATCTTTGATAAATTATGTATTAAAAGACAAAGACAAAATATGATAGCTCTAATTAACAAGATCTACAAGACTAAGGAAAACCATTCATAAGCAGTAATATCCGATTAGTCACTAGTAGAAAAAGGTCTTAAAACCTCTTTTATAACACCACACCAGAACTTATAGAATTACTCAGGAAAAAGATAAATAAGACTTGAAAAAGGCAAATACATTATGCAAATTTAATAATATACGAAAACTAAGTCACGTGTCTTTAGTAAATCATTAATTTTTCACACAGAAAGAAAGCCATTTTTACTGATTAACTCGACTAAATGATTTTACTATTAATAACCTTCTATTTCTTATAAAAGGTAAAAGCAAAAACTCCCACTTTATTTTAAGCAAGATAAAGTCACATTATATAATGAATTTAATTAAGCATAGTTAAAGTGCGATAATTTTAGCAAGCATGAATACTATTAGTGAGAGCATTGGGACGATTAACCATTGGAGTAGTGAAATCCTTTTGTCTAGTGCGTCGATTCTTTTGTCTAAATCAGCAATTCTCCCGTTAATGTACGCGATAATTTCATGTCTGTTTCTGTAAATCTCATTTCTTAAGTCTCTTATGTCATCTTTTGTTGCGAGATTTAGAAGTTCTAATTGCAGTAGAAAATCCCTAATAACTTCTGTAGTTGGTTCTTTGAGATTGCTCATTGTGAGAACCATTTTCTAATATAGTTTATTTTGATTTAAAATTGAATGTATCGTTATTATTCTCAGCATTCTGCATTTGCAATACTTCTGCTTAATTTTAGTGTAATTAGTCAAGTTTTATAAGATAGAATTTGTATTCCCGAGAAGAACTGGATTTCCATTGGTAATTAGTAATGATAAAAACGCTTGGATGTCTCTATGCATGAGAAGAAAGCAATTACTTATGGGATTACTAAATCAAAAGCTGGATTTCCTGAATTAATAATTTAAAAATCGTTTGCGATGTGAGACATGAACTAACTAGTCTATTATCAATGTTGGAATTTTGCTAGCTGAGTATTGAATGTTTAATTATTTTATTTCTTACTTCATGAATGTTTTTGGAGGGAATGATGTTTGAGTTGGAAGCGATTTATGAGGATGGTGTGCTTAAGCTTTTAAAACCGCTGGAGTTGCCAAATGGGACTAAGGTGAAGATAATTATTTCGAAAATAATGTTGTCGCGTGAGGATCGTGTTGATTTGGCTTTGAAATTACTGAAGCGTGGTATGATCTCTGTTGGTAAGGCTGCTGAAATTGCTGGGATGGATTACAGGAGTTTCCTCGATGAGATGGGGAAGAGAGGTGTTGAATTCCCGTATGATGAAGAAGAATTGCGTAAGGACATAAAAACTGCGGAGATTTTATCTAAAGT
>JAHKLH010000048.1 GCA_029856635.1 Candidatus Njordarchaeota archaeon | reverse complement strand
ATCAAGTGCTTTAAGTGCAGGAAGACGTTCTCCAGCAATAAACAATAACATAGCCCCACCACCGGTACTTAGATAGTAATCTTTCTTTCCACCTTTTTCAAGCATATTTCCGAAGAAAGTTGCGTGACCGCCTCCAATTATCACCTTTGCTTTGCTTTTAATCATAGTTTCTACGAGCTTATAAGTCCCAAATCTAAATAATTCATTTTCGATTACACCCATAGTTCCTTTCATAACTACGAAATCTGATTCTAAGATAATCTTAGAATATTTCTCCGCAGTTGAGGAACCAATGTCTTTAATGATACCAGAAACTTGACTTATGGGAACTTCGACTCTTTCTCCATCTTTGTCTATTGCAAAATCAATAGGTAAGAATAGATTTATGTCAGAAGTTTTCTCAACTTTATCTAATATCTCTTGAGCTTTAGCTAAAAGCCTCTTAAATTTTTCTTCTCCCTTAGCTTTCTTTATTAAGACTTTTATGTTTTCTTCGCCTATGTTATAACCCTTAGCTACTAAGAATAACTCAGCGACCAGACCGCCAGTAATGATATTATTTATCAATTTGCTCTCAAGAGATTTCTCAATAACTTTTATCACATCAGGATATTTGGAACCTCCTACAACAAGAGTTTTGACTCCCGGTGCTTGGATTACATTATTAAGGGACGATATTTCTTCAACCATTATTTTACCAGCCATTGATGGCATTACGTAAGGAAAACCTATTATAGAAGGATATGGTCTATGAGCAGCACCAAAAGCATCTTGGATAAAATAATCAAAATGCTTTGAAAGCACTTTAACTAAATCAGTATTTGCATGCTCTTCTGGTTTACCTTTCTTCATCTCCTCAGGCACTTTACGTATATTATCTAGAAGAATAACATCTCCTTCCTTTGCTGCTTGTATACTTTTGATGGCTTTTTCACCTATAACATCGTCAATAAAATTAACACTATACGAGAGATATTTCTCTAGAATTTTTGCATGTTTTTCCAAGCTCACAAAATCTTCATCTCCGGGGCGCCCTTGGTGCGCGATTATGGTTATACTGCAGTTTTGATCTAATAATTCTTTTACGGTGAGTGCATGTCGTTTTATTCTCCACTCATTGAGTATTTCCTTGCTTTTAGGTTCTATTGGTACATTAATATCAACTCGTAAAAGAACCTTTTTCCTACTTAAATCAACATCATCCATAATGGGTATCTTTAATCCAAAGACCTCAAGCATGATATCACCAAAGTAAAAACTCTAAAATATAAATTCAGAGATGAAATATGTTTGGTGGTATACTAGAATTTGTGGTCTTAAAAGCAATAAACACCTTGCATATTTGTTGTCTGCCCCCTTGTGAGATAAAAATTTATTGTAAAATGAAATAAGCACATCAAGGAGCTTAGGCTACTTTTATCAAAATCATGTGCTTTTATCTAGTTTGATTGTAGAATAATATTATTATAATAGTTTACCTTGCGAGTATCTAAATAATGAAAACATTTTTATAGAATGTATTACAAATATATTTTAGGGGTAGTATATTGGCAGTACGAGCAATCGTTGGTTTATTTGGAGATGATGAATCTAAAAAATTATTTACAAGAAAATTACTAGAAGCAAGGACGTTTAAAGAAATTATTCCTGAGAAGTTCTTGGATGATTTAGGAGTTGAGATGATTTATACTAAAGTGAGTGCAAAGGAGTACAAGATTAATATCGTGTTCATAAATGTTTCTTCAAAACTGCCAGTAAGTATAATTAAACATTATATGAAAATGGCGGATGTTGTGGTGTTCTTTGTAAATTCAGCAGATCCAAAAAGTTTAATAATTCTTCCAAAGTTTATAGACTACTTGCTTGAAGTTGAAAAAGAATCTTATTCACAAAAGAAAATTGTTATTGTATCTAGTAGTGGGGATAATATTTATGAAATTTTAAGAGATCTTGAATATGCTAGCAAGAGATATTCTGAGGAATTAATGAGATATCTAGATAGACCAATAAAGTATTTAAGACTCAGAGGATTGGAGTCAGAAAAAGTTCTTTCTGTAGCAAAGGAAATACTAAGAGAATTATCTGTTCTTAGCATATAGTTTCACTCTATCTTTATTAACAATATTTTTATTTTTGGAAGAAGCGAAGGAACATCTAATGACTGGTCCTGCAATTGGGAAAGTACCTATAGATGCTTATATTGAAATTAATGGTATACGCATAGACGCAACATTCTATATTCATATTAAGGGATATTCGCTTGCTAGAGTTACGCATCTTGATATTGAAGATATTAGTGTTTCCACGAGCTATCAAAAAAGACTAATACCAGCAGCATTTATTGGAACTGTGAACGGTTTTCATGTGATTTTAATCAGAGACGCAAAGATAATAATAAATGGAATTGAAACTAGGAAGTTCACTATCAGAGGATTAAAGCTCTTGCAATATGGTGAAAAATCGGGAGGCTATGTTGGTTTAAAAGAGGGAGGTATTTTTCTTGGTTTTAAAAAGGAAATAATAAGACGGCTTGAAAGTATTGCAAGGAAGATAGCACCAGAATTGTTTAAGTAGTTCTCTTCGTGTGATATACATAAGCACCTGAGTAGATTAATGCTAAAATAATACCTGCTATTGCACTTGGAGCTACATCAATGAATAATGCAAACAGAAGTCCTAGATTAAGAGATACAAAGGTTATGAAAAAAGATAAAATAATTTGCTTTTTAATGTTATGTGTGATTTCTTTAGCAATTAAAGGAGGCAAAAGCATGATAACGTAAACTAAAAAAACACCTATTGTTTTTATCAAGACAACTGTAGCTAATACAAGCAATATTGAAAAAATCACATTATATTTTCTGGGAGAAATACCTAAACTCTCAGCCCCCTCTGGATCGAATGCGGTATAAATTAGTTCTCTATTTACTAAAATTATTATGCTGATGGCTATAATTACCATAATGCACAATGAGATTATATCTTCATTCGTTAACAGCAGTATATCGCCTACAATTAGTCCCCAGGCTTCAACGGAGTATTCTCGAAGTAGCGAGAAAAATAATACTGCTAAACTCATTGATATTGCAAATACAGCCCCAATCATTATTTCATAAACTTCCTCCAACGATCTTTTACTTAGACTAATAGGCAATACGAGTAGTAATCCTAGAATGATTGCACCAACATACGGAGAAATGTTAATTTTGCATTCAAGTGTTAGAAATAATGCCATAGTAGCACCTGCGAAGGAGATATGTGCGATGCTTACTGAGAAAAATGTACCTTTTCGATATAACGTGTGGTTCCCGATGATTGCTGAGAGTATAGATACGAGTATCGTGGCGATGAATGCTTTTAACATAAAACTACTAACTAGCAAGCTAAGCATGTCTATCACCAATGAGTGGAATGCAGAAGCCTTTTACTGATATGACACGTATTCTATGACCGTATGTTTTTAACAAATTTTCCTCTGTAAATACGTCTCTGGGACGGCCAAAAGCTATTAATTTTTTGTTCAGAAGAATTACATAGTCTATTATTGGAGCAATGTGAGTGATATCGTGAGTTACTAAGATAATTGAGATTTTATATTTTTCCTTTAAGAATCCTAAGAAGTTTACTATTTCGCATTGGGACGGAATATCTACTGCTGAAAAAGGCTCGTCCAGAAGAAGCAATTTTGGTTTGAGTACTAATGCACGAGCAATCATGACTTTTTGTTGTTGCCCAATGGATAATTCCTGAAACGGTTTCTTCCACGCATCTTTAGGTAAACCAACGAGTGATAAATAAAACGCTACTTCATTTATATATTTTTTTCGTGGTATGGATAGCCAACCTTTTCTGAGTAGATACGCATTTAGTACAACATCAAATGCGGTTAAGGGAACGTAATCATTAATGTAATCTCTCTGTGGAACATAACCTACAAGTTTTCTAATGCCATTGATATTCTCAGTAACATTTTTTCCAAATACTTTGATTTCTCCTTTGCTAATCTTTACTAATCCAAGCATTGCTCGCAATAAGGTGGTTTTACCTGCACCATTAGGACCTAATACAACAGTTATGCTAGGATGAGGAATCCGAAAGCTCACATTTTCTAGTGCAATAAGTTTTTCGTATTTTACTTCTAGATCGTGCGCTTCAACCGCGTACATATTTTACTCACCAGCATATTTTCTGTATCTCCAAATGATGATACCTTCGACTAAAATAATCGCGATTAACACGAAGATTAGTAGATAGAATATGTCATAGTTTGATGTTGAATATTTTGTTTTTGAAAATGCATTATTGAGCATTGCCGCATTGTATGTCATTAGAGCAAAATAATCTTTAAGATCACCAATAGAGAAGATTCTAAAGTAAACAATTGGGATATTAGCTTCATTTGAAAATTCTTTAGCTAGTTCACCTATTTTCGTATTTTTCAAATGTTCAGGACATGCAATAAACACTATTTGCCCATTTTTTGCCCTCTGTATATATTCACTTAACTTAGATGGACTCACAGTTATTCCGGGACCTTTCATTAAAGTACCGATTACATGCATGCCGAAAGACTCAACTACGTATGCAACGCCAGGAACTGCGACTACAGCGTTTTTTCCAATTATACCCAAATTGGTTGAAATCTCAATTAAAAAATTCTTTAATGCGTCTATTTTTCGTTTAAATTCTTCAATGTTATGACGAAAAACTTCCGCTTTCTCTGGAAGAAGCATGCAAAGTGTGCGATAAGTAGCGTTTGCTATTTCGTAAGCGTTGTCAGGGTATAGCCAAATTCCGTGGAAGTTTTTACCAAAATCGGGAACACTTAGAATTTTCATTGAATAATTGTTATAATCAAGAATTAGCTTACCGTATTCTTCAGCATATTCTCTGATTTCTTTTTCAAGCGAGAAAAATGAACTATTTATTAAGACTATCAAATCTGCCATTTCAATTTTCTTTACATCAATTGGAGAAAGTGAATATTCATGAATATCTGCACCCTCTGGGAGTACATATGTAGTATTTACATAGGGAAACCCTACGAAGTCAACAATACTTGCGATAATTTCAGTTGTTGTAACAATGTTTAGAAGCGGGCCATTATTGGGACTAATATTTGGATTATAACTTAGCATAAATGTAAATGTGTTACTAATTAGTATCATGAAAAGTAGTGAGCTAAGATATTTCATGGTATAATCCCCTCTTCACATTCCTCACGGGCTGGAATTCTATATCCGCAAGGACATACGGTTGGGTTACCTAACCTGTTTGCAATTTCTTCGACTATATGTGATGGTATTCGCGATTCTAGAACTCTTGCAAAGCAACATGCTGTTTCTCTATCAAAACCAATGTACTTAACAAAGATTATTTCTAAAATTCTATGGTTTCTTATTAATCTTTTTGCAACTTTTTTGCCTTTTTCTGAAAGTCTAAATCCTTTTCTTGGAAAGTGCAAAAGATATCCCTGCTTAGTTAATTCCTTCATGGCTATGAATGCATAGCTTTTGCTTATTTGTAATCTCTCAGAGATTTCTTTTGGTCCAATTATTGGTAATCCTTGTGCCTCTAAGTTGTATATTACTCGTAAAATCTTAATCTTTTGCGGAGAAAGTTTGTTCATTAATGAAAACCCTGTTCTATTCATAAAACAAAAGTTTGCGAAGAGAATATATTTTTGAGTATAGTAAATATTTTTGACGAGAGAATTTTTTCAATAACTAAAAGCAGAGATTATGCAATTTTTGGTCTAAGAAATCCCATTGCAATATAATTACTCTCACTTATACTTTGTCATATTAATGTTAATATTATTTTTTGTGGAGTATAGGTTATGTTGATGCCGGTTGAACAAAAACAGATAATGTTAAATGGTGATGAAGCAGTAGCGTATGCAGTAAAGCAATGTGATGTTGATGTTGTTTCTGCTTTTCCAATAACACCACAAACAATCATTGTTGAAAGATTGAGTGAATACAAGTTTAATGGAGAAGTGGATTTTGAATTTATTCCTGTAGAAAGCGAGCATTCTGCAATGTCGGCATTAGTTGGTGCATCCGCGGCAGGTGCAAGATGTTTTACAGCAACCTCATCGCAAGGATTGTTGCTCATGAATGAGATTCTATGGATTGCAACTAGCTTGAGACTACCTATTGTAATGGCAATTGCCTCAAGAGCGGTTTCTGGCCCTATTAATATCCACTGTGATCATACTGATGTAATGAGTACACGAGACACTGGTTGGGTAATTCTTATTACCGAGAATGTTCAGGAAGCATATGATACTGCAATACAAGCATTTAAGATTGCAGAGCATCCTGATGTTCTTTTGCCTGTCTTATTTGTATTAGATGGATTTGTAGTTTCTCATACAGCGGAGAATTTATGGGTTATAAAGAATGACGAAGATGTTCATCGTTTCCTTGGCGGGCCACGAAAAGTTCCAAAAATAAAGGTCATGGGAAAGGAAGTTGAATTTTCTCTTAATCCAAAGAATCCAGTTCCATTAACCTTTGGGCCATTCGACATGTTTGATTGGTATTTTGAACACAAAGTATCTCAATTTGCGGCATACGAGAATGTTCCGCGAGTTGTGAAGCAAGTAAATGATGAATATAGTCAGTTAACTGGTAGGAAGTATGGAAATGGTGTGATAGAAACGCATCAAATGGAAGATGCGGAGATCGCAGCAGTTATCATGGGTAGTGGTGCAGGTACTGCAAAGGATGTTATAGATGAAATGAGAGAGGAAGGTATTAAAATAGGACTTGTTAGGATACGATTATATAGACCATTCCCCGCTGAGGATGTCTTGAGAGCATTAAGAAATACAAAAGTCGTTGGAGTCTTTGACAGGGCTCAGCATGGTGGTGCGCTTGGCGGGCCTCTCTTCCTTGATGTTAGATCAACATTATACGATTTGGATAAAAAGCCAATTGTTGTTAACTACATTTATGGTCTTGGTGGAAGAGATCTAACAGCATCCCTGGTAAGAACGGCCTTTGATGAGTTAGTAGAAATTGCAAAAGGAGTTAAAAAGCCATTTATAATGAAGTACTTAGGTGTACGAGGAGAATAAATGATATTTTAGCATAGCTCTATTTCTAACATTTTGCTAAATTTGAGAAGTTTTTGATAATTAACTAATGAATTATTTTTGGTGCTAAAGCAATTAATAATAATATTACTCCATTTATTATTCTTCTAGTTCCTCGTTTCTCAAGACCTGGACCAGATGTAGCCCACTCAATTGAGCCCCACATAATTAAAATGAGACCAATTATTATCGCCATGTATATTAAAAATTCTAGAAGATTTTCTAGTAACATTAATGCATAGCTGGGAAGTTTTGACCATGCATTAATATAGTCCCATATAGTTTCATTAGACATTTATCATCCCTAAATAAATCCTGGTAAGTTTTCAGCCATTTGATTGAGCCATGACATCAAATTGGACACGATCATTGCAATTGTGATAAAAACTGCTATTGCAAGTCCTATTAATAAACTCTCCTCGACTAAAGGCGATCCTGTTTCATCCATGATTTTCTCGAATAATTTTTTAAGCATGATTTTAATTAATTTCCTCACGCGTGGCATAATACATCCCAAGATATTCGTGCAAGGGAATATATTAATGATAAAAAGGAAGAGAAATCTTATACTTCATTATATTTTTGGATTTTTGCATAATTCCAATCGAATAATCTTGATTTTGTCACCGATATTAATTCCCAGCCGCTCTGCGGCGGATCCCATATTTACGGCAATTTCAACGTATTCGTGGCTTCCAATCAGTAGTATTGTTTCATTCTTTTGTGCATCACCATATGTACGAGCAAATCGAGCAAAATAGTTTTTTCCGTTTACAATAATACAATAGCGGTAACCAAATTTTTCAGTTTTTAGAAAATCCCCCCCTCTAATGTTTGTGATTATGTTTCCAAAGCCATCTATTGCTAAGGCTTCTGCTACGAAAACTCCATCTTCAATAACCGGTTTTGATATTTTTATACTAACAAAATCTTTTCTATCAAGAATTCGTCCGAATGTTTCTATCGGAACACCACGAGAAATCCACGCAGCTGCTGGCGAAAAAATATCACGACCATGAAAGGTATATGAAACTCTTTTAAGCATATATTCCTTATTTTCTATCTTTCGTATTTCAATTATTCCATCCTCTAGTGCCGCTAAGGACATCACACCGTTGTTTGGGCCAACAAAAATATAATTCTTTGTTTTTATGATTATTGCTTCACGTTTTGTTCCAACACCGGGGTCTATAACACATACAAATATTGTCCCCTTCGGAAAATATTTGTAGCTTGTTAATAAAACAAATGCTGCAAAATTTATGTTAAATTTAGGTAAGTCATGTGCAAGATCCACTATTATTACATTGGGATTGATTTCTAAGATTACTCCTTTCATGATTCCAATATAAGGATCATTAAGACTAAAATCAGTTACTAAGGCAATAATAGGCGTTTTGCTCATTGTTAGAACCTTCCTCATACTATTATTGTCTATAGTTAGGTTTTATTATTCCAAGTTCATATAGCTCCTTAGCAACTCTACTTATCAATCTTCGAACTTTCCATCGTTTTGATAACTTACCAAAGAATTTCTTAGCTACATATCTAATACTTCTTGTTTTAACCAATGTTTCTAAGATTTTTCTTTCTTCTTCTGGCAAATTGAGGTATTTTAAAGCTAATTTTGCTATCTCATATGCATTCAAACCGTAGTATGTTTTTTCCTCGGTTTTATTTAAGAATTCGATAATATCAAATTCGATTATCGTAACATAATCATCATCCTTTATATCACCGTAATGCTCCTTTAAAGCATTAATTAATTCATCTCGCGATGAGAATCCATCTATCTTAGCATCATCATCAGTTAGTTCTGATATACACTTGTAAGTAATTCTCTTTAATCTAGCTTTAGCTATAATTTGGCCACCAGAATGTATGTAGAATTCTCTTGATTTTACTTGAACTTTCCCTAGACGAATAGTGGCTCTTTTAGTCCCTTTCAAGATATCATTTAAGAACTTAGATTTTATCATAAGATGTCGTCCAATCCACAGAAGTCTTTTTCTAGAACTCATTAAGAGCAAACCTTAGTTCATTAATAGGGAAATAAATTCAAGGTTTTATAAAACTAACTCTAATTTCACATTTCCTGTTCCTAGGGTCAATATTATATTCAACGAAATTGAATTCTATATCCTTAATTAGCGTTTGAGCAATTGAGGCTGTTAAAGCAATCAAGCAAATTGGACACTTCCTTTCTTCATTTATTTCCTCTTCAGACATGTATAAATAATTGCAATCATAAACATCTATGAGGATTTCATTAGAAGATATTTTAACATCGATTT
>JAHKLH010000047.1 GCA_029856635.1 Candidatus Njordarchaeota archaeon | reverse complement strand
TTAATTGCTATTTGCTTAACATAGGGATCCTGAAGTGACATATGACATCCCTCTATACTAACTTTATCAAACAAGAGGGATAAATTAAAAGTTTTCTCGGAGCTAATCGAAAACATTATGGTTGTTAAGGAATAAATAAAAAAGTAAACCAAAAAGGACAGATGAGATAATCATTATTCCATTTACGAAATTGTGATTCTTCATGATTCTCTTATTTCATTGCTAATATTTATACATGAAAATGTCGCGCTGATGTGATTTTGAACCCGTATTGCTGCAGTTTATTCTTTAACTATCTGTTTTATTAACATATGTTCATTGTGTGGAAAACCCCGGGCATTATGACTCAAAAGGGTTAGAATAGAAGTATATGATACTAAAAGAAAATAGATATCAAATTAATCAGCAGGGGAATCAATTTCAATGATTTAAAGTAAATGTAATAATTGATACTCTTATACTCTTCATTGAACATGCTTTAATTTCGTTAGAGTAAAATTAAGACATGATGAATTTTCTCTATATAATAGTTTTAAATATAGTAGTTTGTTTAGAAAGTAGAAAAAAGGTGCAACCGATGAGCACAGAAACAACCCCACAAGAAGCCCAGATTCCAACGATATATGTTGGAAGAAAACCATTACTTCGATATGTTATGGCGGTGCTTCGTCTCTTCCTAAGTGGAGGTGCCTCTCGCGTGAAGGTGTGTGCGAGAGGTCGAATGATTTCGCGGGCAGTTGATGTTGCCGAGATACTTCGTACGCGATATCTTCCAGGGCTAGTTGACATTGAGAGCATTAAAACGGGAACAGAGGAGATTACTGCACAAGGTAGAACATCAAGAGTTTCAACGATAGAAATTCTTCTCGTAAAGAAGTCTTCATAAATTCGTATAGACGCAACATATTTATTTTGATGAATTTTAAGAATATCTCATCATTAGCGGACTTACTATTTTCGCTGATACACTAAAACTCGATGTAATCGCTTAAGGAATATTTGCATGTCGTGCTTTCATTTCTTCTTCTCTGATACCCAATCTGCTGGCGAGTTCTGCTACAATGCTTTCGAAGAGGAATAAAACCGATACTTCAAATGCGGGAATGAATGTCATACCCTCATCGCGTAATTGAACTAAAGGTACTCTCAATGCTGGATCTCTCAAAATGAAAAACAAATTAGCCATTTTTGCTAGGGAGGATTCGGCATTTCCCGTTATCCCTATTACTTGAAGTTGTTCATTTTTAGCTACTTCTGCAAAGCTTCTTACTATAATATTTTCACCACTGCCACTGATTCCAATGAATATATCATTTTTTTTCCGAAAACGCCATTCATCAAGTCCGACTGGCTGAAGTCCAAGGTGCAGGAAACGCATTAGGGCCATGTTTGCAACAAATTCACAAATACCGGCACCCGCCATGTAAATTTTGTTATTTTCCTTCTTTGACGTCATTAGAATTTCAATAAACCTGTTCAATTTCTCAGATTGTTTGCTTATTATCTCAGCAAGATTTTCCTGAGCGATATGTAAGAGGTTTTCTGCAGTATTTCTAAAAACTTTTAATTCATCATTACTTGCACGAAGCGCATTTACCAAGGCTATACCAAAAATAACAGATGCTACTTCATTAACTGTCCCCATGGGGGCAATTGGTGTCTTATGTACCCCGAGCATTCTTCGAACTAAGTAGGGGGTTTCCTCAATTCTAGTTTTTCCTGGTAAATAGATTGTAAAATCTGCAAGACGGTCAAGGAGAGAGCCTGGCGTTGCTGTAAATGCAATGATCTTTGCCTTTTGCTTAATACCTATTCGCACCGCAAGTATTACTGTTTCAGACCAGCCACTTCCACTAATTGCAAGAATGATGTCCCCTTTTCTGACAGGTTTCGCTAGAGTATCGCCAACAAATGAGACAATATAACCCAAGTTTTTTAAACATTCACCGACGATCCGTGCAGCTAATCCGCTTCTTCCTACACCAACACAGTGTATTGTCTTATTATTCATTTTAAGAAGATTAATCACTTGTTCGAGTGTGTCCTGATGATAATTAAGTAACATTTGTAATTGTTCTCTTATTGCTGCAATAAGCAATTCGTAAGCACTTCTGAATGCCTCTAACATACTAATCCTCATTTTACACAAGTGTCCAAAAATGTTGATACAAAGGGGTACTAAAAAAGCAAAGATAATAAGGGTGGAACATAAACATAAAAGGAGTATCATTATAAAAATGCTTTATACCAATAATAAAACCACATGAGCAAATTATGATTGGTTGTATTTAATGTATAAAAGTCATCTAGTTAGATTTTTCTATTGAAATGTGTGCGGGTAAGTAAACAATTAATTTATTTTTTTCATTCTACAGATTTTTCGATACAATAAGAGGAGAACAATGAAAGTGACATACAAACAACGATATGATGAATTAGCAAAGAGAATACTATATTCAAACTTCTTTTGCCGATGGCGCGATAAAACACCAAAAAGAATAATTTGTCGTCATCCATTCTCGTATTGGATTTGTGATCTTGATCTGTGTCCTATATACCAACAATACTTTGCAAACATAGTTTTTCTTCAAGATGGAGTTTATTTGGTAATTAAACGACCAGGAGAATTTATCGCTGGCGAATGGAAGAGAATTCCGCTTGAATTTGACATCGAAAAAACTGACGAGCTACGAAAGCAAATTGAAGACATGATTAAGGACATAAACATAAATGACAAAATGAAAAAATGGTTATTTATGAAGTTCGACCATATTGTTGCACGCTGGAAGTTCCTTATTGAGCATGGAATTCGCGTTCCATACTTGGAACAAATTAAAGCTAAGGAAAGAAAAGAAGAGGAAATAGAAGTCGAAAAGTTTGAAGAGGAAAAAGAAGCTGTAGAGAAAGAGATAGAAGAAATTGTGAGAAAAGCAGAGGAGAAAAAACCTGAGGAAAAAGTCGAGGAGGAAGAGGAAATCGAACGGTTAGCTAAAGAGCTAGAGCAGCTTGAAAAAGAGAGCTAAACTCTTTTTTAATGTTTTTCACGAATTCTTTTTCAAATAACTTTTGGTGGATCAAATGGGTATTTTTGAAATAGTAGCAAAAGATGCGGGAGGAAGAATAGGAAAACTTAGAACAAAACATGGAACAATAGAGACACCTGCTTTCCTGCCCGTTGTAAACCCACACCTGCCAATAGTTTCCCCCGACGATTTAAAAAAGCTCGGTTTTGAGATATTTATAACAAATGCCTATGTTTTATATCGCGATGAAAAACTACGTGAACTTGCTTTAAAACAAGGGATTCATGGCATGTTAAAGTGGAACAAAGCAATAATGACGGATTCTGGGGCATTCCAGTTAATGGCATATAGAGAAGTCGAAATCACAAATCGTGAAATTCTTGAATTTCAAAAGAGAATTGGAGTAGATATTGGAGTCATACTTGATGTACCTGTAGCAAGGGGGTCCTATGAAACAAGAAAAAGAGCGATAGATGAAACTTTTGAAAGAGCAAAGGAAGCAAAAGAACTGGGATTTTTAGATACGAAAGATACTATTTGGGTTGGGCCAATTCACGGTGCACCAATTCCAAAACTTGTTGATTACGCAGCATTGATCATGACCGAGCTAGATTTTCCAATGTATGGTCTTGGATCGGCTGTTCCATTAATGGAAGAATACCGTTATCAACAGCTGATAAAAGCAGCTCTAACTGCAAAGAAAAGATTGCCTCCTAACAAACCAATTCACCTCTTCGGTGCAGGGCATCCAGCAAGCTTTGCTCTAATAGTCGCACTTGGATATGATACCTTTGATAGCGCAGCCTATGCACTATATGCTCGCGACAAGCGTTATATGACTCCAGAGGGTTCCTTTGATTTACGAGAATTGCGATATTTTCCTTGTGATTGCCCTGTATGTACTGAATATACACCGCAAGAACTGCGTTCAATGGATGATTTAACAGCACAGCACTTACTTGCATTGCATAATCTTTATGTTTGTCAGGCAGAGATAAGAAGAATAAAGCAAGCAATATGGGAAGGAAATTTGTGGGAATTAGTTGCAAAGAGAGTATCAGCGCATCCTGAATTAGCACGAGCGTATGCATGGCTTTTAGATAAAGATAATGTCAGTGCCTATGAATATTTCGAAAAATATGAGCCAATATACAAAAGATCAGGAATTATGATAACTCGAATTGAGGAATTATTTCTACCAATAGTTAGACGCTATCGAGAGCGACTTAAAGAGAGAATTTACATATGGAGTGATAGAATCATAATTTCTGAGCCTGGGGCGGTTACCTCTCTTCCAAGATATTTAGGAGCACAAGTTTTCATGCTTAACCCTGTGTTTGGTATAATTCCTCGAGAAATTAGATCACAATATCCAATGTTTCAACACTTGTCATTTTTAGATAAAATGCCAGAATTTTCAATAAACTTTGCTAAAGAAATCATAAACTGGCTAAAAGAGGCATTTAACATAAAGGAAGTCTATGTATTTGCAAGAAGAAAATCTGTTGCAGAAGAATTAAAACGTGTTTTTGATGCTGATGAAATTTACGCTGGTCAAGACGTGGGTGTAATTGAAAAAGAAGAGTTTATCTTACATACTGCGCGAGCAATGATTAGATGGCAATGGGGAGTTGGCGCAGAAAAACTAATTAAGAAACCGTTCTTTGAATACTCACCAACGACGGGAGTCCTACGAAAAATATGGGAATGTGACATTAGTAAAGAAGAAGTAGAAAAGATTGTACGTCCAGAAATTGACAGAATTGTCGAGAAAAGAAAGAAAGAAGGAAAACCAATACCAGAGGACCCATATGAATATTTCTACGAAAGGATTAAAAAATGGCTTTTATTAGCAATTAATCCAAATAATATGAAACTTATCCCACAACGCTTATTTGCTTATAGATTCTGGAAGCACTTCTGGATCGAAAACAAGGAATTACGCTACATGCTAGTAGCAAGAAGCGACACAGAACCATATATACTTCGAGGATTAACACTTTTCTGCAAACATGTAGTGGAATACGACGAGAAAATCCGCGCAAATGATGAAGTTTTCATTATCGGCGAATCTAGAAAGCTATTATCTTTTGGAAAAGCAGAACTTTCGGCTTATGAAATAAAATTCTTTGACACAGGTCCAGCTGTCGAGCCTCGTCATGGATTCGAAGGATTCCCCCTAGATTAGGAGTATCTCAAAATTTTTAGTAATTCGTATGCAATTCATGTGAAGAAATTCAAAATTAACTTATTCCTCAAGCAACTTGTCAATGAACTTTCTAACTCTTTTTAAAAGCTCTAAGTACTCTCTCAAAATCATCTGGCCATCCTCCGTAATGTAGTACACCTTACGCGCTGGACCTTTTTCCTTCATTTCCCATTTTGATACAACAAATCCAAAGGTTTCCAGTTTCTTAAGGGTTATATAAATTACCGGTTTGGGTATTTCCCTACCAAGCATCTTAGAAATTTTCTCAGCAATTTGATATCCATGTGTAGGATTCTTTGAAATTATCTTTAAAATTGCAGCACTAATGAAAAACGGCGGAAGAATTCCTCTCTTATGTGGATGTGGAGGAGGTAGGTGTTCATGAGGTGGATGCGGAGGATGGCTCTCATTGTATTCCTCAAAACGATTATTATGTCCACGCATGTTTTTCTCCTATTTATAAAAATTAAATATATAATAAAATTAACTATACAATTTAATTAAACTTTTCATAATCTCGCTTTTCGTGAAGCAATAACCTAATTATAGTAGAAGCTAACTTCTTTATTCTTAGCAAACCAATGAAATTCATTTTTCGAAGCTTTTAGAGACACAAGAAGTCCTTCAAGTTTTAAATTTCTTTTGAAATTCTCTTCTCAAATTTTTGGTAAGACAAATGAGTAAAATGATAAAAAAAGTTCCCAAAATTGCAGGAGTTTCATATGATTGGATGCTCAAACGTGCGTACTCTATGGTTCCAGACAAAATGAAGACACCAACTGATCGTGCAATTTTACCAGAATTAAAAATTCTTCCTGAAAGGTCACGAGTAATCATCATGAATTGGAAAGAGATTACTGAAAGAATTCCACAGATTGATGAAAAACTTATTGCAAGATTCATTGCAAAAAGACTTGGAACTGTGGCAACCCCAACGGGAGGAAAACTTTTCATTCAGGGAAACTTCCCACGATCTCGCATACGTAGAGTCTTAGAACTCTTTATGAAGACGTACGTTATATGCGATATCTGCGGCAGACCAGATTGCGTAATCGAAAGACAAAAAGGTAAATGGGTAAAGAAATGTTTAGCATGCGGCGCGTGGAAGATCGTTGAAAAAATTTGAGATTTACCATTTGATTCAATGATGTGTGATATACATAATTCATCATCTTACTTAATGAACTAGCAGAATTTTGCTGGAAAGAGAAAAATGTTCATTAAAACGTGGTCTCATATTTGAATCAAGAATTTATTGATTACTATCTCGCGTTTTCCTTTCATTATTTTCTTTCTTTGCACATATTTTTTCACCAATGCACCTAATTCTTGCATTCTGTTTACGAATCTTGCACCAGCGCGACTGTCAGATGAGCGAATGTCGAATCCATTTTTGAATCTTTTTACATCAGCATCTGGAATTATTTCATAAATCCAATGTTCGATTTGCTTTATTGATTTTCTTCCTCTTGTTGAGATTGCTCTTATGTGTGCGATGAATGTCCAATATCCACCTGTTTTCTTTGCTATGCAAATGGGGCATGTAGTATGTTTGACTTTTACAATCATTGTATAATTTCCTAATTCGATGTTTTCCTTAACCAAAGTTATGGGAATGCGTATTTCGCCCTCAGAACTGAGTAATGGAATTATTGCCTCTGCTATTTCTTTTGTGATTTTTGGTGTGTAGCCCTTAAATGTTTTCTTTGCTATTCGGGACAATATGCTTTTTAAATATTTGGGCTTTGGCTGCACCCATTCATTTCCAATGCGAATTGCGAAGCAGTCCCTGCAAACGAGTATTTTTTCATGCGTCTTAATTTCATATGTTTTGGGCTTCATTTTCTTCTTGTAGCATTCTTCACAGAGTCCTCCAAGTTCCTCTTTGTATTCGGTTGGTTTTCCGCAAATTGGACAACGATACATGTAATCCCCAGTTTCATCCTTTTGATTAAAGACATTTTCATCATTATAAGAAATTTCTCTTTAGAGGGAGGATTAATGGAAGATTTATTACCGGGGTATTCTGGGAAAGCACGAAAACTGCTTGAGGAGAAAAAAACCTATGTTTGGTCACGGGTTAAACTTCGAATAGATGGCTTGGAATTGAATGCGATTATTCTTCCAGCCCCTGCTGGATCAGAAGAATTGATTTACGTTAAGTTAGATAATGGATATAATACTGCTTTTAATGTTAATCGTATACGTGATATTAAAGTTCTATCACATGGGCATGTTGAATATAAAATCAAGAAGCGTGAAATTAGATGGAAATCTGGATTGCCTCATGTTGTGATCATTGGGGCTGGAGGAACAATTGCATCAAGGGTTGAATATGAAACGGGAGCAGTTAAACCTGCTTTTACGCCAACGGAATTATTGAATGCAAATCCAGAACTGGCTAATATTGCAAGAATAGAACCCATAGAGTTATTTAACATACTTTCAGAGCACATGACGCCGAGGCATTGGATTCAAATTGTCAAAAAGGTTGAGGAGATAGCGAATTCTGGTGTGGCAGGAATTGTTATAACGCATGGAACAGACACTATGCATTTTACTGCTGCAGCAATTTCATTTATGTTGGTAAAATTAGCAATTCCCGTTGTTCTTACAGGAGCTCAACGTTCTTCTGACAGACCATCAAGCGATGCAAGCTTTAACTTAATATGTTCAACTAGGTTTGCTGCATATAGTGATTGTGCCGAAGTTGTCATATGCATGCACGCATTTCCAGATGATATAGCATGCTTTGCTCATAGGGGAGTTCGAGTTAGAAAAATGCATAGTTCGAGAAGAGATACATTCCAAACGGTTGGTGATCTTCCTATTGCAATTGTTATGCCAGATAAAATAAAATACCTAAAAGATGATTACAAGAGGAGAGAAAAGGAAACAGTTGCTGATGCGGTTTTTGAAGAGAAGACAGCGTTAATTTACATGTATCCTGGAATTTCTTCTGATATCATTGAAACACTGATTGATAAACGTTATAGAGGATTAGTTCTGGCGGGAACTGGGTTAGGTCATGCTCCTGAATATCTCTTTTCAACGATTAAACGTGCGATTGGGGAGGGTATGCATATTGTGATGACTTCTCAATGTCCTTGGCCGCATATACAAATGAACGTGTATGAAACCGGAAGGAAATTGTTACAGATTGGGGTGATTCCTGGAGAAAATATGTTGCCAGAGGTCGCATATGTGAAACTCGGTTGGATTCTTGCACACACTGATGATAGAAAAGAGGTAACACGATTAATTCAGACGAATCTGCGTGGTGAAATAATTGAAAGAGAATCTGTTTTAGGATATCCCTTTATGCTGCTTAAAGATACTCTAAAGGGGTATTTGGAGTGAAACAATTTTGGATTGCGATAATTTCTGACGATCCTTGGTCTTATTTGAGCGGTCTTCCGTTACCATCTACACCCCTTGTTTTATCTGGGCATTTCATGCGTAAGCGTCATGCCTTTGAGTCCGAAGTTCTAATTATTGCTAATGAAAAGTCTTGGCTAACAATTGATTTAGAAAGAAAAATAGCCATTTCTGCGCCATTAAAGCTACCACCGGAAGAGAGAATGTTACCGATTCCCTGGGTAAGTTTTAAGGTTGAATTAGAAGCGATTCACATTTTTCGTGATATGTTTAATATTCATCCATTGTATTATTCAAAGCTTCCATTTGGTTTTGCCTTCTCGCCGAGAAGAGAGTGGTTATATTATATGCAAACGAAGCCAGAAGTTTTTCCTGAGGGGTGTTTTGCTGTTGCAGATGAAGCAAGTATCAGATTTGTTAGATATCCTTTACTTAGACGTGTGCAATTTGAAGCATGTTTTGGAAAAATTCTTGATGTTTTTGATCATGCTACTGTTATTCCAGAATATGAAGTTTCTTCTTTTTATATACTGAAATATCTATCAGAACATGAAATAAATGTTGATATTGTTCTTCTTGACATAGAGGAAGATTTTATTCAATTTCTTGATAAACTGCATTTAACTGTTAAAACAGTGAATTTTTCACTCGAGGAAAACGTATTGAGAGAGCTTATTCACACAGCGGAATTGAGTCCACGTACGTATGAACTGGATGCGTACATAGCAGCAGTAAGAGTTTACTTAATTTCCAGGGTACTAAGTAATCATGCTAAGATTTTTTACTTAGGGCAAAACTTTATTAATGTGATGTTTAAAATTCTTTTTCCTCGTCTAATGGCTTTTCCATGTTTTCTCGTAAGTGAGGATGAAAAGAGGCAATTTTACATCCAAAATATTAAGCTATGTAGAGAAATGAGTGAACATGCGGTCAAAATTAAACACAAACTTTTTAAGGAAATGCAAAGGTTACTTGGTGTGAGCGTTAAGGAAAAACTACTTCAGATATTTAAGCAAATCTTTCCTCTCATGTGAGGAGCTTGCTTCAAGTTTAGAAAGG
>JAHKLH010000046.1 GCA_029856635.1 Candidatus Njordarchaeota archaeon | reverse complement strand
TAATCATAAAAAGAATAGTAATTTTACTAATTCTGGTTTAAACGTGAAGCAAATGAAAGTAAGAGTATTACCTAGAAAGTTCTCTGTTGAACTAGAGGAGAAAGTTCTTAAATGGTGGTATGAAGATGGTATTCTAAGGAAGTTTCTCTCATGGCGTAAAAACAAGCCAAAGTTCTGGATATTAGATGGACCACCGTATGTTACGGGTCATATCCACTTAGGAACTGCGTGGAACAAGATTCTCAAAGATGTATGCATTCGCTACTATACAATGAAAGGATACTATACGAAAGCTCAGCCAGGTTTTGATTGTCACGGATTACCAATTGAAGTGCTCATGGAAAAGAAATTAGGTTTTAAAACTAAGAAAGATATTGAAAAATTTGGAATTGAAAAATTCATTGAGGAATGCAAAAAATTGGCGTTAATGAATCTTAAAACAATGGAGAGTGAATTTAAGCGTTTAGGAGTATTCATGGACTGGGAGAATCCTTATCGAACACTTGACCGCCATTGGATTGAAGCTGAGTGGTGGACTTTTAAGAGAGCTTATGAGCAAGGACTCATTAAAAAGGATCTTCGTGTTATTCATTGGTGTTGGCGTTGTGAAACAGCTTTAGCAGAACATGAACTTGAATACAAGGTAGTTGAAGATCCGAGCATATATGTAAAATTCAAAATTAAGGATAAACCAAACGAATATATTCTGGTATGGACCACTACGCCTTGGACGTTGCCCGCAAATGTTGCAGTATTAGCTCATCCAGAATACACATATGTTAAAGTCAAGGTCAATGATGAGTATTGGTGGATTCTCCTTGAGAGATTGGATGCGGTTATGCGTGAAATTGGAATAAGTAATTACGAGATTGCTGATCGCAAGTTAGGTAGTGATTTGGCAGGATTAAAATACGAATATCCACTGCTAGATGAAATGCCTAAGCAAAAAGAATTTGACAAAATGGACAATGTTCATACGGTTGTTCTTGGAGAGTTTGTTAGAACTGACGAAGGTACGGGCTTTGTTCATATTGCGCCTGGACATGGGGAAGAGGACTTTGAAATAGGCAGGAGATATAATTTACCAGTATATTGTCCCGTTGGTGTAGATGGTAAGTTTACAGAAGGTGCATGGAAGGGTATATTTGTAAAGGATGCTGACAAGCACATAATTGAAACTTTGAGAAAGAAAGGAGTTCTTGTTTACCATGGAACAATAAAGCATAGATATCCCATCTGTTGGCGTTGTAAGAGTCCATTACTTTTCCGTGCAACAGAGCAGTGGTTCTTAGATGTATCTAAGATCAAAAGCAAGATCATTGCTGCGAATGAGCCTGTTAAATGGGTGCCTGCTTTTGCAAAAATTCGTTTCAAGGAAGGGGTAAAAACCGTAGGAGATTGGTGTATTTCTCGTCAGAGATATTGGAATTGTCCAATTCCGCTCTGGGTATGTGAAAAATGTGGAAGCGAATTGGTAATTGGAAGTTTTAAGGAATTGAAGAGGTATGCAAAAACCGCGGTTCCCGATGACATGGATCTACATAGACCTCACATAGATAAGGTTATTCTAAGATGTCCCATATGTGGAGGTGATATGAAAAGAATTCCTGATGTACTTGATGTTTGGTTTGATTCTGCAATTGCATCTTGGGCATCATTAGGGTATCCAAGTAATTCAAGCGAATTCAAACGTCTTTGGCCTGCAGATTTAATTATAGAAGGACATGATCAAGTAATGAAGTGGTTCTATGCGCAACAAGTCTTGAGTGTAGTCGCTTTTGGAAAAGCACCATATAAATGTGTAGTCATGCATGGCTTCGTGCTGGATGCGGCTGGATCAAAGATGTCAAAATCTTTAGGCAACATTATCATGCCATGGGAAGTAATTGAGAAGTATGGTGCTGATGCGCTTAGATGTTACTTAATTTCTGGCGTGGTATACGAAGATATTCGATTTAGATGGGAAGAAATCAAGGAAATTAGACAGAATTTGGATATCTTTTGGAATGTATCTTACATGGTATCCATGTACATGGAGCTAGACAATTTCAGTTTGAGTAAAATAAATGAGAAAGAAATACAAAAGCACATGTTGCCTGAGGATCGCTGGATAATTTCTCGTGTCAATAATCTTGTCAAGCAAGTTGAAAAAGACCTAAATGAATACCGTATAAGTAATGCATTACGACGAGTTCTTAATTTTGTTGTGGAGGATCTAAGCAGGTGGTATGGAAAGCTTGTTAGGCGAAGGCTGTGGATTGAAAAAGACGATCCAAAGAAATTGGCGTGTTACTACACATCCTATAAGGTTTACAAGAAATTATTGCCTATATTATCTTTATTTGCACCATTTATGACAGAATACGTCTATCAGCATATGCTTAGACCCCTAATGCCAAATGCACCAGAATCTGTTGCTTTGATAGATTGGCCAAAAGTTGATGAATCTGAAATCGACGAGGAACTAGAAAAACAAATGGAAATGGTCAGAGAAATAGTCGCTGCAGTATCTACAATACGAACCAGAAACAAAGTCAAATTACGATGGCCGCTTAGTAGAGTAATCATTGAAACTAGTTCAAAAGATGTAGTTAATGCGGTTAATAACTTAAAGCGAATTCTGCTTGAAATGGCTAATGTGAAACACGTTGAAGTTGGTACAATAAAGCGAGAACTAGAAGTTGTTCCTGTTTTATCTAAACTAGGACCAAAGTACAGAGAAAATACTAAAAAGATAGTGGATGCACTTGTGCGTGTTTCTGCCGAGGAACTAAAGAAGGCACTTGATGAGAAAGGCTATTATGAGCTTGAATTAGAAGGCAAAGTATTCAAGATAGAAAAAGAAGACGTAAATATCATAACCAAATTACCAGAGGGCTATGATATGGAAGGACTAAAATACGCAAATATAATATTGGACGTAAGAATCACAGATGAACTTCTCTCAGAAGGATTAGCTCGAGACGTATTACGTAGAATCCAAGCAATGCGAGGAGAGCTTGATCTTCCTGTTGAAGCGAAAATACGTCTTTATCTTCAAATTCCAGAAGAGCTTAAGAAGTTAATTGAACCTTGGTTTAACTGGATTAAAAGCGAGGCAAGGGCCGAGGAGATAATATTAGGCGAAACCAAGGGTTATGTTAAAGAGTGGACCATTGATAAATTCCGTGTTAAAATAGGAATCGAGACAATCTAAAATTAAAGCTTCTTCCCTGTTTTCCAACTAATCAATTTTCTTATTGCTTTTCCTATATTTTCAACATCTTTTTCCGTTAATGCAGGATGACAAGGAAGCCATACACTTGTTTTGCTTAATTTTTCGGCTGTGGGATATGATAATTTTGAATATTCTGGATATTTGACAATTTTTGCAAAATAGTTTACCCTTGGATCATTTATTTTTAAGAAAAGTTCCTGTTGATGTAATGGCTTATGATAACCTCTTCTTGCATCAATGTTCTCTTTCCTTAGTGCTTCAACAAATTCATCTCGAGACCATCCTATTTTCTTCTCATCAATTGTGATAACGTAAAGGTAGTAAACATGCTTCCCATATGCTGGATCAGTAGGTGTTTTTATCCCGGGAACATCTTCAAGCATTTCGGTGAGGATTCTGGCATACTTTCTTCTAATTTCAATAAATTTGTTAAGCTTCCTGAGTTGATAATACGCCACTGCTGCCTCGATATTGGACATCCTCATGTTATAACCAATTCGAACAAATTCGTAGGCAGTTTTAGTTCCGCGAACCTCGCGAAGTTCTCCCTGTAGAGCAATAAGTCTCGCAGTTTCTGCTAGTTCATCATTATTAGTGACTATAACACCGCCCCAACCTCCAGCAGCAATTATTTTTGCTGGATAAAGGGAAAATGCCGCTATATCACCTAAATTTCCGACTTTTTTTCCTTTGTATTCTGCACCATGAGCATGACTTGCATCTTCGATTACAGGAATATTGTATTCTCGTGCCATTGAAAGTATTTTCTCCATTCTGCAAGGTTTTCCATACATGTGTACAACACAGATTCCATTAATGTGTTCTTTCTCAAGCACTTTAGAGATTTCTTCAGGAGAGATATTTGCGTCTTCTTCTACATCAGCAAAAATAGGAATTGCACCAGTACAAATTGCTGCTGATGCGGTTGCAATGAAGGTCAAAGGCGTAGTTAGAATTTTCTTATTAAATGTTAAATCAAGAGACAGATAGGATATGAAGAGAGCATCAGTTCCACAAGAGGTTGCTATTGCATGCTTAACACCAATATATCTCGCAAATTCCTTCTCAAATTTCTCTATAAATTCTCCAGAAGCTAATGCACCTTTTTCAAGAGCTTCCATGACCGCTTGCTTCTCTTCATCTCCGATTATTGGTTTTGCTATTGGAATCCAATGTTTTGATACTGGTTCTCCCCCTATTATCGCTGGTTTTTCTATTGACATAAAATATCTCACCTAAATCAATTATTTTCAGAAAACATGTCAAGAGTCGGGATAAAAAATGAAAGTGCTCTCTCCAAAGGATATTAAAGCCCTTGACGAGAATTCTCAATGGTTAGGCATCTCTGTGTTGCAATTAATGGAGAACGCAGGAAAGAATATTGCGGAAGTAATTGAAAACTTATCAAATGGACAAAAGTTAAAAATTGTTGCAGTTTGCGGACTTGGAAATAATGGGGGGGACACATTTGTTGCTGCAAGGCATTTGGGAAGAAATCATAAAGTAACAGTAATTCTCGTCGGAAAAGCGAAAAATATTACAACAGAAGAAGCAAAGAAGAACTTTGAAATTATCTCGCAAATGACATGGAGCATAAAAATAATTGAATTTCGGTACCCAGAGCAATCCAATGACATTCTCAAAATATTGCTTGATGCTGACATCATCATTGATGGAATACTCGGAGTCGGTACAAAGGGAAGGGTTAAAGGATTACCCGCGCTAGCCATTCGTTTAATTAATCAAGCAAAGAATCAAAAAGAAGACATCAAAATAATAGCAGTAGATGTTCCAAGCGGTTTAGATTGCTTCGCTGGAAAAGCATTTGGTGAAGTAGTTAAAGCAGATATCACGGTAACTTTTCATGGAATTAAGAAAGGAATGAATGAGCATATTTGTGGAAAAATCATCGTCAAAGATATTGGAATCCCCCTTGAAGCAGAATTATTTGTAGGCCCCGGGGATTTGAGAGCATATGTTCTCAAGAAACGAGATCCCTGGTCATACAAAGGAATTCATGGTAGAATAATGATAATCGGTGGTTCTAAAGAATACTCTGGCGCACCAGCACTAGCAGGATTGGCTGCTCTTCATACAGGTGCTGATATTGTTGTTATATATGCACCATCCTCAGTTGCAAAAGTAATCAGAGGTTTTTCACCCAATTTAATCGTGAGAGAGCTTAATGGTGAATACGTAACAGTAGAGCATCTTGATTATCTCATTGATGAGGCACAGAAATACACAGCAATCATAATTGGACCAGGATTAAGCACAAAAGATGAATGTCTTGATTTTGTATTAGAATTTTTAAAGCGAGTTAATAGTTTAGACAAAATCGTAGTGGATGCAGATGCATTAAAAGCCCTAACTGTGGACAAAATACCTAAGGGCATAATTATTACACCACATGCTGGAGAATTTGCAAAGATTTTTGGAGAAAAACCAAGAGATTTAAATCAGAGAATTCAACTGACTCAGGAATATGCTAAAAAATGCGGATGTGTAATCCTCCTGAAAGGACATATAGATGTGATAAGTAATGGAGGGAGGATCAAACTGAATGTAACTGGTAATCCTGGAATGACCGTAGGAGGAACAGGGGATGTTTTAGATGGAATAATAGCTACATTCCTTGCACAAGAAGTCGATCGATTTTGGTCAGCATGCGCCGGTGCATTTATTAATGGTGCTGCCGGGGATCTCTCATTCTCAAAATACGGTTATTCTCTTACAGCTACGGATGTTATTAATGAAATTCCAACAGTGCTTAAAATGCTGTATGAGGGAAAAATAAATGAACTTCGAGAAATATATTTAAAAGCTCACCAGTAAAAGTGAAAAAAATGAAACTGCGGATCGTAAAGAAAATTGGTGTCGAACCCAAGCATATTAACATAACCATAAAAGATAGCAAACTGTATATCACAGGAAAGATTCCTATTTCAAATCCTTGCTACGAAATTAAAGCGAAAGCAGAAATTGATGAAGTGAATCATGAAATTAAAATTTACATCCGGCGAGTTAGAACTCCTAAAATTTGTGTTCAAGCTCTTGCAACGGCATTTGTGGAAATAGATACTGAAATTCAACTCAAAGGATTGTGGCAAATTCGTGTGTATCTTGATGGAAAAGAAGAAAAATGTGTTTCTATTCGTTTTTCATAATGAAATAGGATAAACAAAAATTGCTAAAAGTTCAAATTATTTTATTTTGGAGAAATTTTCTACATTGTGAAAAAATTACTAATCTTTAAATATTTTTTACATTTTGTAGAAATTACATGGAGTTTTGCCGGTGAAAGATATGAAAATCATAATTATTTGGAATGGAATGAAATTAAAGGAAATTAGTAGTAAACAAATAGTATCAGCAGAAAAAGCCGCACAATACATAATTGAGATGATAGAATCTCTTGGAGAAGCAGTACTACATAATAAATATGTTCCAGTAATGAACGGGAAAGTAATTCAGCACGGACAACAGCTATATAAGGAGCTAGTAAAGGCAATTAAAAACAAGAGAAACTGTGTCATTACACTTATAGAACCAGAAATACTAATGCGCAAAGAGAAAATTGTGGATGAATCAGTCCTTATACTAGCTACTTCATTACTAACAAGGCTAGTATAAGCCATACACGTTTTTGGGTATTTTTCTATTTCTTTTTAAGAATTAAAGGGTCTGATTTCTTTTTTCATCATTTATTCAGTGGATCACCTCTTCTTCATCCCCAATAATTTTTCTCTCTGAGTCTTTAAAATTTTTCCTTAAAAGAGGGAAAGTATATTTCCATGTTATATAGATAATCTCAGTCTCTTTTCTCTCTCAAAATTCTCTCTCACCGTTTCATGCATGGGTTAAAATGATGTCTATTGTTGACAAAATCTTCGATGAAGTTCTTAACCGCAAATCAATTTTCAAGAATCGTCGTGTTCTTAGTATTGACTACGTTCCCGAAACGCTTCCTCACCGTGAAAAGGAAATTGAAAAATTGGCAAAAATCTTAGCAACAGCATTGAAGGGAGGAAAGCCATCAAATGTATTTGAGTATGGTAAGACTGGCACAGGAAAAACAGCTGTTATTCTCTACGTTCTCAACAAGTTAATTCAAAAAGCTAAAAAATATAACCTTCATTTTGCCGCCGCCTATGTTAACACCCGAATGTATAACACCCCTTATAAAGTCTTATACAAAACAGCAACTGAGCTAGGAATTAAAGTGCCGAGAACGGGACTTGCCGTGGCTGACATATTTGAGAAAGTCTTACGTCGAATAGATATGCTCGAAAGCTTTGTTGTAATCGTACTGGATGAAATTGATTATTTAGTCAAGAAAAAAGAAGGAAATGATATATTATATAGACTAACTAGGATTAACAATGAATTAGAGAATTCTCAAGTGAGCGTCATTGGTATTACAAACGATCTCAGATTCAAAGAATTTTTAGACGCTCGTGTTTTATCAAGCTTATCCGAAGAAAGCATCGTTTTCGAGCCGTATACCGTTGAACAACTCTATGATATTCTCAAACAAAGAGCGGAATTAGCATTCATTGATGGTGCAATTGATGATTCAACATTAAGACTAATAGCAGCACTATCCGCAAGAGAAAGTGGAGATGCGAGAAAAGCTATAGATTTATTGCGTATTGCAGGCGAAATTGCAGAAAGGGAGGGTGCAGAAAAGATAACAGAACAACATGTGAGAATGGCATATGAGGAGGTCGAGCGTGATATAATCAAAGCAGCAATAAAGTCATTGCCACATCAAGAAAAATTAGTACTACTTGCAATTGCATTACTTTTCACAAAAAGTAAAAAAGTGACTACTGGGGTAGTGAAGAAGATGTATGAAAAATTATGCGAAATCACGGGCACACCTCCTGTCACGCTTAGACGAATGAATGATTTCATAAACGATTTAGAGACTCTCGGCTTAGTTTCATGTCAGATAGTATCATTTGGTCGTTACGGACGCACTAAGGTAATTTCCCTCGAAATTCCTTCTCAAACAGTTTTCTTGGTATTAACTGAAGCTGATCCTTTGCTTGCTGAAATCTTAAAGGATTGGTCCCCGTTTAAATTTGACACATGATAATCAATTAGGGCATCAAGTCAACCATATAATACATAAATGAAAACCGATATGTGAAAATCTGCAAGTATTTCAAATCACTTTATTATTCTGGGTTCAAAAATGTCAGAGAAAATCTCAGCAGAAAAGCCACTTTTCCAAGAGCGTGTTTATCATCTTGGAATAAAACCAGGAGAAATACCACATTATGTCCTTTTACCCGGAGATCCAAAGAGAGTGGACATAGTTGCATCTCTTCTTTCTAATCCGAGAGAAATTGCATATGTAAGACAATACAAGACTATTGTAGGAACCTACAAGGGCGTTGAAGTGGCGGCAACATCAACGGGAATAGGTTGTCCTGCAACAGAAATAGCAGTCATTGAGCTTTATTACGTTGGTGCAAGAACTTTGATAAGAGTTGGATCTACAGGATCATTACATGAAAATGTGAAAATTGGAGATTTAGTAATTTCCTTAGGTGCTGTACGTCTGGATGGAGCATCAAGAAACTATGCACGAATAGAATATCCAGCAGTTGCGGATTTGGAAGTGACATTAGCTTTAATCAAAGCAGCAGATTCTCTTGGTTATAGATATCACGTTGGGATAACCGCATCGAGTGATTCTTTTTATGCTGGACAAGAACGTAAAATTGATGGTTTCTTGCCCAGACATATGGAAGGACTAATTAATGAATTAAAGCAATTAAAAGTTCTCAATTTCGAAATGGAAGCCTCAACTCTCTTTGTTCTAAGTAGAATCCTTGGATTACGAGCCGGAGCAGTTTGCGTTGTTTTTGCCAATAGAGTTACAAATGAATTTATCTCACCAGAAGAGAAAAAGAGCGCTGAAAAAGCAGTATGTCATGTTGGTTGCGAGGCAGTAAAAATTCTCAAGGAATGGGATGACGAAAAAGCAAAAGGAAATAGGCTTCCCTATCTAAGGTGAAAACTATTCAAATAATAGTGAAATCTCTTGATGAGATTAACGCCAAAGAATTGGACGAATTTGATGCTGTTTCCTTTATTTCAGACGATGAAACCTTTAGAGAAATCCTAAAGCGGGATCGTAAATTACGAGAGCTTTACTCTCAAATTCTCAACAAGAGGATTCAAATTATTTTGATAAAAAGCAAGAATATTCAATGCGCAAAGAAATTATTACTCAGGTTTGGAAAAGTTAGTGGAATTAGAAGAGTTCTCTTGATAAAGTACTTCAATCTTAAGAAGTAAAATATTATGGTTTTTCGTTAACATAAGATAGATGATAAGAATGAGGTATCGAGGAACTGCAGAGTTTGTATTGAGCAAACCGCTTCCAAGGGAAGCAATTAATGAAATTCCGAAACTTATTGATGAATTCAATAAGAATATTTTAAGACGGGGTGCTAAAAAAGAAGAGGAAGCTGCCAAAATCAAAAGCTGGACTACAAAAGATAACACTCTTGCTTTTGAAATAGTAAGTGGGACGAAGGTTCGCGTGCATGTTGCGACGCTAAGAATAAGAAAAGCACTTGTAAAATTCCTTGGACAGCATAGGATTGGAATAAGAAAAACACGATTAGTTGATGCGGAAATAATTTTAGATGGAGATTATAACATAACAGCTCAAATT
>JAHKLH010000045.1 GCA_029856635.1 Candidatus Njordarchaeota archaeon | reverse complement strand
TATTCCTTCTCTTCTATGATCATTGAGCCAATTCTAACTGCTCCAGTACCAAGAGGTATCACTTGTCCTGCTATAGTATTCTCTGTAGCGCCTTTAAGTGCATCATACATTCCTGCCTTGGCACCCAGGAATATTTGCTTTCCGGTCTCTTCAAACGCAGCTCTAGCTAAGAAACTAAGTTTCTTTCCAGAAATTCCATAACGACCAATTGCTTCAATTATACCATTTCTTGTTACCGCATCGGCTGCATAGAGAATATGCCTCATATCTACATCAAGACCATACATATCTAGTGTTCTTTTTGCTTCTAATGCAATATAAAATCTTGCAGCTTCTATTCCAAGGATCTTAGCGATAGTATGTATGTTATTGGGAATTGTTCTTGTCATATCAACTCCATCAAGATATACTAATGGTGATAAATCTGAACCCTCTACTATAATCCTATATTCATACTTGTTTTCATCATACTTTGTCTTAACTACTTGTGATCTACCAAGTTTTTCAATTCCACTGAATATTATTTTTTGAATCTTCTTGTATACTTCTGTTAATGGCACATTCTCTTTTGGTATTACTTCAATTGTAAATTCATCAGGGCGTTCAATAGAGATATTCCTTATCTTTGCTATTTTTTCTACAATGCTATTTACGGTCAAGTTGTAGATCTTTAGTTTTTCACAATCTAATTTAATGACTACTCGTCTCCCTGTCGCAGATAAGAAAAATCCATCTGGTTCAACAATGTTTGTAATTCTTATGGGTGTTATTCTCTTCCTAAATAATTGCGCCTTATTTTCATCCCACCTATATTCATCCGTGAGATAAATATCAATAATTGGTGTCTTTGGTGTACTAACCGCATCAAATATCTCCTTCAATCTTGGAAGACCAGAAGTAATGCTAAATGCCGCAACCCCTGCCCAGTGGAATGTTCTTAATACTAATTGCGTTGCTGGTTCACAAATTGACTGTGCGGCAACAGTACCAGATGCTTCATTTGGATCTATTTGGGCTCTAATGTACTTTCTTAATAATCTTTGGACATATTCATCAGTCTCTTCTTTAGTTAAGACATAGCCTTTCTCTAACATTTCTTTAAATAACTCTTTTACATCCATTGCAACCTTTACGGAGATTTCTCTCCTTAATACTTCGATCGCGTCATCATAGTAGCTTGGCCATTTCGCTGGAATATTAAATTTAATTCCCTTCTCCTCTCTTTTGACAATTAATTCATAGAATAGAGATTCGTAGTCAGTTAGTTTTCCATGATAACTTTTGCCAGGGTGTATTCCGTCACCGCCATATTTGAACTGTAATATGTAACCATACATGTCTCTCGCTGTTCCATCATATTCAACTTTTGAATCTTGAAGAGCGTATACTAATCTCCTGTAGAAATATCCACTATCTGCTGTTCTTATTGCCGTATCAACAAGGTTGTCTCTACTACCCGCAGCGTGGAAGAAGAATTCTATTGGATTCATTCCAGTTGCAAAGCTATTCTTAACGAATCCCCCACCATATGGTCCAATATCTCCCTTCCTAAAATGAGGTAATAATCTGCCAGAATAACCTCTTTGAACTCTCTTTCCACGAACTACTGGCTGTCCAATACATCCGAGTACTTGTTGTATGTTCACTTCGTCGCCTCGAGACTTAGTAACAGTCATTATCAGAAATTGACTTTGAAATGGCATACTTCTTAGTATTGGTTCTAATGTCTTTGAACGAGCTCTTTCAAGGATTTCAACCATTTTATCTTCAAATGTTTCTTTTAGTGTCTTTCCTGGCTCTGGCTCAAGCTTTCCTTCATTGTATTGTTTTACTAGTTCTTCAGCTTCTTTTATATACTTATCAATAGTGTTCTCAATTTCTTGTCTTAATTTTCTCGGTACATAAACATCCCACACTGTTATACTAAAGCCTCGATCCGTCAAATATCGCAGAACCATCCTATTCATTGAGTTAAGGAATTTCATTGCTGCACCATAACCATATCTTTCAACGATTTTACTGATTATGTTTTCTGGTTTTTCAGCACCAATCGAGTTTTTATCTATAACTGAACCTTCTTGAATTTTCCCATTCCAAATTCTCACTAATACTTTTTGACCTGGCTTACCCACGAGTATACCATCAATTTTTCCTTCGTAGAATATGTATTTTGGTATTATTTGGGAGAATATCTTACGTCCACTCCAAAGAGGCCTTCCTTTTTCATCATACTTATCTGGCTCTGGTAACTTCTCAATTCCCGCGGCAAACAATAGAGTTGTTGCTTCTTCCTTTGTTAAGTATGTGTCTGGATGCGTTAATAAGTATGCGCCAGTAATGTAATCTTGTTTTGGTCCAATTATTGGACCACCATATCTTGGAGTAATTATTTGACGCCTTACATTCATGATAGTTTCCACTTCAAATCGTGTATGAATCGAACGAGGAATGTGAATATTCATTTCATCTCCGTCAAAGTCAGCATTATAGGGTGGACAAACATAAAGCGGGAGTCTTAATGTATTGCCGGGAAGTATCTTTGCATAGTGTCCAATCATGGATAATCTGTGAAGTGATGGATGACGATTTAGTACTACGGGATCTCCATCCATCAAGTGCCGCTCAACTAAATCTCCTGGCTTTAATTCCATTGCTATTTTTTCACGCTCTTTCCTGCTTTTGAATAAGGATAGCGTTTTTCTTGTATAGCCACGTTCTGTTTTTTGATAAATTTCTGTAGCACCAGGCCATGTAAACGGACCATTTATAACAAGTTGCCGAAGCTTTTCTATGTTGCTCTCATTAACTTCCTCAAGCACAGTTAACTTCATAGCCATTCTAATTGGAACGCCTACTTCGTCTATTCTCAAGTAAGGATCTGGACTTATTACTGCACGACCAGAGAAGTCTACTCTTTTTCCACTCAAATTATATCTAAATCTTCCCTCTTTTCCTCTTAATCTCATGATAATTCCTTTTATTGGTATGTTGTCAATAGTAATTCCTCTCGAATATCTCTCAATTCCAAATAAAGCAGCAATTAAACGATGCAAACGAGTTATATCTTTTTCAGTGAGTGGTGAAGGACCACTTCTTAATTTTGATCTCAAACGCTCATTTACTCTAATTATTTCACGTAAAATTGCTGTAAGATGGTCATGTCGTTTTCCTTCTGGTGAATAAATAGGTGGTCTCACCGTTATTGGGGGAACAGGCAATACTTCCAGTATCATCCACTCTGGTCTGGCATACTTTGGATGAAATCCCATTAAATACAAGTCTTTTTCGTGTTCTCTTAGTTCTTCCTTAGATAAAGCTCTTTCAGGATACAAGTTCGCTAGTACCTTTTTAACAAACTCCACTTTTACTGGTCTTATTAAATAGTGCTTTCCTCGGATAGTCTTAATGTTTTCGGGCTTTAGCTCTCCTCTTTTAATTAATTCTTTCACTTGTTCAAGTTCTTCTCGGGAAAGCTCCTTGTATTCTACAAATGACATTGTTGTTGGATTAAATCGATATTTTCGTGTTTTCTTTTGGCCACAATATGGACATTCACGCGTTTTTACAGCTTCCTTCAATATCATAGTTGCTAGTTCTGGAGAAGGAAAACCATGCTCTTCTATAAATCTCTCCATCATCTTCCAATATTCTTCATACTTATCCTTTGGTAATGTTAATCTGAAGCAATTCAAACAGATAGCATTTAAAACTTTTTCAATCATTTTTACAAAGCCGGGATGATATACAGGAACCGCTAATTCAATATATCCAAAGTGACCAACACAGCCTGGTTTATCTCTAAGCGCTCTTGGTAAACCACAATGTTTACATCTAGATAAAGGATCTGGTGGACCTAATCTTGGATCGACAGGACCTCCAGGAACAGGACCTGCTTCAGGTGATTCTAACTCTGGATTATTTATTCTAACAACGGCAATCTTTCTTATTTCATCTGGAGATAGTATACCTACTCTTATTCCCGCAAGTTTTGCTGGTGGTTTTAAAGGTGAAGTAGACATTGACATCCCTAAAGACATTCTCCAAAAAAATGTAAAAAAGAATAATTTTTATTTATTGTTTAACAATTTTCAATTTTTGTATAATACTTTCATGATGATATTATTTTTTAGGCGGTATTAGATGTTTGATGCAGAGGAAATAGTTGATGTTGAGTTTATAAAAGAGATATGGAATGCCGTTAAAGGAGAAATGCAAAAAGCGATTGTTGGATTGAATCACGTAATAGAAGCATTATTCATAGCCTTATTAAGCGAAGGCCACGTTCTACTTGAAGGCCCGCCTGGAGTCGCCAAAACCATGGCTGCACAAAACTTTGCCGCAACTTTAAGCATGAGTTTCAGAAGAATTCAGATGGTTCCCGATATGTTACCAGCAGATCTTATAGGTACTATGATTTATGATCAAAAAGAAGGTACTTTCCGTTTCAAGAAAGGCCCAATTTTTGCAAACATTGTCCTTATTGATGAAATAAACAGAGCCCCACCTAAAACACAAGCTGCTTTGCTTGAGGCAATGGAGGAAAAGGCTGTAACTATTGAGGGAGTAACATACAGACTCCCAAGACCTTTCCTAGTTTTGGCTACTCAGAACCCAATAGAATTAGAGGGAACGTATCCATTACCTGAGGCTCAAGTATCTCGTTTTATGCTATATGTAAAAGTTAATTATCCTGATGCAGACGATGAGTTAAAAATACTAAAACTAAAATTAAGGACCATGGACCGAGTTCTGGCAAAGCCCGTTACTGGTCAACGAACAGTGCTCGCAATGCAGAAATTTGTACGAGAAAAAGTGTACGTTGATGAAGAAATTCTAAAATACATAAGAGATATTGTAATGACGATTAGAAAGGATCCCCGTGTTTTGATTGGCTGTTCTCCGCGCGCATCAATAGCTCTTTTAATGGCTGCTAAGAGTTATGCATGTATGAATGGACGTGATTATGTAATTCCTGATGATGTTAAGCATGTTGCATATATAGCACTAGAACATCGTATAATATTAAAACCAGAAGTAGAACTAGGTGGCGTTAAACCTGAAGATATTGTGAAAAGCGCACTTGAAAAAGTATCTCCGCCTAGGTGAAAAATTAATGCTGACAAATTTTGGAAAAGCATATTTGTTAACAGCAATTGCATGTATCCTCATGTCATTAGCTTTTTACAGCATGGTAGAATTCAATAATATTATGAAAAGTATAGGAGTTGATTTAACTACTTTTGCTCCAGGAATTTCAACCATGACCAACTTCTCAATACCTTTCCTTATGTTTGGAACCCTAATGCTAACAAGTTTTCTAATTATGTATGTTCATGCGAAAGCATTCATGGAAAATCCAAAGCTCAAAATTGAACGAAAAATCATACCATCTAGATGTTTTGCTGGAGACTATATATTGGTTTCTGTTAGAATTACTAATCTCGGAAGAGCTAGATTAGATTGCGTGATAATAAGTGATTTAGTTCCAGACGCATTTGAAATTAGCTTTGGAGAAAACTTTATAATGACTTCTCTGCCGCCAAAAAAGACTGTAGAATTTTCGTATATTCTTCGCAGTTTAGTTAGAGGAGAATACAAAATTGGGCCAATTGTTGCTATTATTAGAGATAGTGCTGGCTTCTTTTTAGTTCGTGAACAAATTGACATTTTTAGCGAGGTTGTGGTTTATCCTCTTTACGAGCCCGTAAGAAGATATCTTCTTCTTAAGAAGATTCAAGGTGGTTTTCTATTTGGTACACATAAAATTAAACAAAAGGGATTTGGGTATGACTTCTGGGGATTACGTGAATTTCTTCCATCTGACCCAATAAAACTCATTGATTGGAAAGCCTCTGCCAGATTAGGAAAACTACTCGTTAAAGAATTCGAAGCAGAGAAAAACATAAAGCTATACATTGTGGTTGACTGCTCAAGAAATATGGGTGGTGGTTTTCGATTTAGAACAAAATTAGACTATGCAATTGATGGAGCATTGTTATTAGCGCATTTAGCATTTAGATCACGTGATTTATTTGGTTTAGTTTTATTTTCTGATCGTATACATAGATTTATTAAAGCAAAACGAAGCCGAAGTCATCTATTGGAAGTAATTGATGCATTAGCAAGAGCAAGAGCAAGTGGACTTTCAAGTTTAATGACAGCATTTCAAGCAATTATAAAGCGTGATAAACGTTATTCTTTAGCAATAGTGATTACAGATCTCGAAGCTGATCCAGAAACTATTGAAGAAGCTATCAAATATGCTGTGGCTCATAAATTACATGTGATAATAATTGCATGTTTAACACCCCTTTTCGTTTCGGATCCAGCAAAGATGACGGACGTAGAACGAGCATTTTTTGAGGCCCTTTATCGAGATTATTTGAGGAAAAGAGTAGAAATTAAGCAGAGAATTAACAAATATGGTGTTATGGTTTTTGATGTAAGACCAACCGATATAATACCTGCTGTGCTTGAAGCTTACATCCGTGCGAAACACATTGGATTGGGTGCCATGTAATGATGCTTGGTGAAATTAGCAAGAAAATTAAAGAAATAAAAATGGTAGAAACAATTATCAGATTTTCAATGTTTTTCTTTTATTTAATTTTCATTTACATGCTATTCACGCTTTTTAAACCTGATGTAATTAACATATATTATTTGTATCGATTAATCTTACTCATTAAATACTCAATAATCTTTGCAATTGCTGTTATTATTGCAATATTCATTAGTCCATTCTATGCATCATCTGCTAGCATGACTATCGGATTTGAGGCAGCTATTAAAACTCTTGCAACTATACTTCTTTTCTCACCTCAAGACGTGAATAACATTATAAACTTTAATAATTACTTAATGTCCGAATTTCCATATTTTATTTATGAACTAATAACTACTGCATTCATTTTGATATGTTTACTTGGATTTGGATCCGTGTTCTCTGGCAGATACTCATACATACTAAATATGACTATAATCCTAATTCTCTTGCTTCCATTTTCATATGTATTTGATGCACTAGCAGTAGAAATACCGCAAATCTCCCAAATAAGCGATATACCCAGAGTAATTAATTCAAAGTTTGCCATTTTCTTAATAATAACATTCTTCTTTATAGAATTATCTCGTGCATCTGGGTATGTACCTAATCTGCTTAACCCATTAAAAGAGAGACTAATTAGAATTCAACAAATGCTTAGGATGTTAGCTAGGGGAGAGGTAAAAGAAAAAGCAAGAGTTACGCTTCAAACTTCTGAGAGACTAAGTAGAATTAGTAAAGTCTTCCTTAAAGATGCATATACAAGCTACGCTTTCATTGACAGAAGTTCGTTAATGTATATATCTTCAAAACTCCATGCATTCATTAGGGATGAGTTAAAGAAAAATCCAAGATTACTTGATAATGTCTCTGGTATCGCTGCGCTTCCCTCAATTAGTGAGATCTTCGTAGGATTCATTAAATCTCTCCTTCCCAAGGTTTTTCTTGCAATTCTCTTGGCTCTCGCATCATTCTCCATACCTATTTTCTATCAGCATATAGGAATCTTGGAAGTAATAGGAATAGAATTCTCAGTAATGCTTTCATTGATTTTAGCAATGTTCTTATTCATCATTGTGGAATACTTACTAAGATCTTAGAGCAAACTTAAGCCTTCCCGGAGTTGGTTCATATAGTGTCCCATTGTTAATTTCTCTCTGAATTATTCTATCTACAAATATTCTTGATATACTCTCTTGTTCTGCTCTCTTGTACACTTCAGTTATTGGGACACCAGCCTCTCCATATGTTTTAGAAAGTTCCTCAATGATTTCAAGAACTCTTAAATATTTGGACCTTTTTTTAGCGGACATTCCCTCTATTATACCAATATCTATCTGCTTTGTAGACGGATCCATTCCCGCTTGCTTTAGAGAATACAACATTAATTCAATCGCAAAATCCACATCTTCCTCAGTAACTTCTTCTTTTAGTAACATGCGCGCATGAGCTTCTGATAACCTTATCAGAGCATGTAAGTATCTTGGTGTTATTGGAATTGGTTGACTAAAGGATTCCTCTTCAGTTGCTTTTGCTAATGAACGCATTTTAACATAAAACTCTTTAATTTTTTCTGCAGCCTTTTTAGTAAGCTTTGGTTTGATATATTCACGTGCAAACATAATATATTTCTTCAGGAATTCTGGTGAGAATGGAGGCTTTATCCGTCGTTCACCGGAATGAACCTTAAGTATTTGCTCTGCAAATAAACTATCAACCTCTTCATTTGGTTTGTCCTTTAACACAAAGATAAGGTCGAATCTCGATAATATTGTAGGGGGTAAATCTACGTTTTCACTAAACTCTTTTCGATCAATATATCTTCCAAACTTTGGATTTGCAGCGGCAATTATTGTTGTTCTTGCATTTAATGTAGCCACAATACCAGCTTTGCTTATAGAAACACTTTGTTGTTCCATTGCCTCATGAAGTGCTTGTCTATCCTCTTTCCTCATTTTATCAAATTCATCAATAACAGCAATACCACGATCGGCAAGAACCAAAACACCAGCTTCTAATGTCCACTCATCCTTTGTTCTAACAACAGCAGCAGTAAGTCCCGCTGCGGATACTCCTTTTCCCGTAGTATAGATTGCACGAGGAGCAACACTTGCCACACATTTTAACAGATGTGATTTTGCAGTACCTGGATCCCCTACAAGTAAGACATGAATATCACCTCTAATTCTAGTTCCATCAGGTAAATGTTTCTCAACACCACTGAACAATGCTGCTGCAAGTGCTTTCTTGATTATGTCATGACCATAGACTGATGGTGCAATACTCTCGATTATTTTTCGTTCTAGATTAGGGTCATCTCTTAAGGAAAGTATCATCCTTTTCTCTTCCTCTGTTAATTCAATGTCTTTGTACATCTCCGGACTTTCTCCTTCAATATAAATCGCATATGCAACAATGTTAAAGAGAGATTGCGATCCTTCTCGCAGAGCCTTTGTTGGCTGTGCTTTTAAAATTGCTGTCACAATAACTCGATCCCCGGGTCGAATTGTTCCTACAAGGTCTCCCGTAAGAACTACTGGAACATTCTGAGGTAATCTTCCCGGTGGAAGTTCCTCGGGTAATTCTTGAACAGTTATTTCTTGATAATCTAGATATTCACGGCCTCTTTCAAGCAATATAAAATCACGAGTATTTGTACATGCAGGAAAACTTGCGCATCTTTTCGGTTTGCGAAATACTCCATCTTCGTATTCCATCACGAATTCCGTACCACATACATTACATCTCCAAAGTGCTCTAAGTAGTAACTGCTTTGGTTTCGTCACTTTTAAAACAATTCCACGGAACCTAACAATTTTTCCTATATGCTCTGCACGAAGGGATCTTATGGAAAGTACTTCACCAACATTTTTAATTCTTACGAAATACTTTCTAGCTTCCTCTCCAGTAAAATTACCAGTTGAAATTAACAAATTTCGTAAAACACGAGTGAACGTTTTAAGGGTATTTTCTGGATCCACTAAAAGTGCTTCAGCCAGATGGGTATCATTTTCAATGTCAAATTTTGAGAGATGATTAAAATCAACTATCAATGAAAATTTCTCCTTTTCTCCAAATGCTAATTCGTAAAGTTGTTCCTCATAAATTTTCTTCGGTTTCCCTTCTTTATCGGGTGCAACAAACTCATGGATGAATTTACTAAATGCTAGGCCAATATCCTCTTGATTTATCTCTACTTGGGTTGTCACTAGAACTCCCTTAAAAATCTCACTTATCTCAAAAAAAGGAATGACATAACATTCTAGAAATATTCAGAGAAGAGTATAGTAAAAGTAAAAATTAAATATTCACCAAGAAGCCATGAAGCCAAAATACGATTCAAATTTATTGAAAAATAATAAAATTAACTTCTATTTGCTCAGTGCTTTGCAAAATAAC
>JAHKLH010000044.1 GCA_029856635.1 Candidatus Njordarchaeota archaeon | reverse complement strand
GTTGTTTTAACCAAACTTACATCGCCTATACCGCATTTAAGAAGTACATTATCGAATGCAATTAACTCATCTTCGCCTTCAGCTGCCTCAGCACGTATTATGAATTTCTTACAGAGATATAGGCTCATTGAATTCACTTGTTTACTACTAAAATAAGTTGAAAGAGTTAAAAACAAAAATATGTGTTTGTTTTCTGCAAACTACGTTAATTGCTTTATAACTAAGCTCCCTTGTTTTACATTTAATTCCCTTGCAACTGGAATACATTTTGCTTTAAGTAGGATAAAAACGGGTTTTTCATGCTTATATTCTGTAAGCGTTTCAAAAGCTCCCATCCCCTTTGCAATAACTAGATCTGCATTTTCCCAAGCTTTCCTGAATTCTTCTGTAACTTTATCGAATAATACTCCAATGATTTCGCTTATTGGCACAACTTTTCCGATTTTACCGAAACCCGCTTTGATAGCATCATCTACAGTAACATCATTCAACACTGGCTTTTTCCTAGCTCCAATAATCAAGTTCTTCCCCGTGTTGTGAATAAATTCACAGAAAATTCTATCAAAAATGTGTTCGCCGGCATTATCAAGTAAATAGAGAACATTCTTTGCTTGTTTTAAGAAATTCCAAAGTTTCTCTGCATCATTAATTGCTATTTCAGCTTTCAGCAATTTTTCAAATTCATTTAATATTTTGTCTGTAGATTCATATCCCCTTATTCCAAATTCAATCGCATTTGCGGCAGTAACTAATCTAACAATCCTCTGAAAATTTTCATAATTAGGCTCAAGATCAATCTCCAACTTATTAACAACAGATTGCGCAATTTCAGTACTTTTTTCCTTAAGCTCTCTATAAGGATCAAAATTTCTTGTAATTTCCTGAATAAGAAACTCACCATACGACCCAAGCTCAGCTGGAGTCATATTTGTTTCAAGAGCTTGATCAATAATTTTGATAAATCGCTTGATTATACTCATCTTCTGCTTGAGTGTCGCATTAGCGAGCTCCGCATCATGCAAAGCCCTACTAATTACGCATGAGATACATTCAGGATGCAACTTCATAAAAACCACCTAGCAAAGCATTTTATTCAATAAGTTAGGATTAAAAGCTTTTTAATTATATCGCAAACGTAATCTCGGCTCTGCTGTGTTATCTATTAGTTATTTGTTAATAATGAACTAACGTACCTTCTTTTCGGACTTTATTGAAAATCCACATGAAAAACATGTATGTTAACGGAATTCCTATTAAAGCGTATGCAAAGCTAATTCCAAGCGTTATAATTACGTCAGAGTGCCAAGGTGGTAATTGATACATAATTGCAAGACGAATTCCATGAAGAGTCCAAGTTAATGGAAAAACATAGGATAACATTCGTATTGATTCTGGAATAAGTGAAATTGGGTAAAAAACGCCGCTAAGAAAGTAATTAAGCCATGTTAAAATTAAGGAAATTGGATCACCTTGCTTGTATTTTAATATCAGCGCTGCACTAATTATACCAAGTGGCAAGTTTCCTAAAAATAGTCCAAGAACAAGGAGAATTACAGATAATATTGTCCAAACGGTAAAAGTAATTTTTCCCATCATAACGAGGATTCCTAAAACAAGAACACAATGAGTTGATGCATAAAGAATGTAGAATAAAATATCGCCGATAAGTATTGGAAGAATTCCGCTTGGGGTTACAAATGCACATTCTATAGTTCCAGTGATTTGTTCAAAAAACACGGTTATAGCGAAACCTCGTAAAGATAGACTTGTAAATGCTCCCAATGCAAGACCAATTGCAGCAAATACGAAATAATCTGATATATAACCAGATGCAATGAGATGTCGGGGAGTAACGATAAATGAAAAGAAGTAGTACGTGACAACCATGATAATCGTTCTAAGAAAGTCAAAGAAAAGCCACAGTTTATAGCTAAATCTGATCTTAGCACGAGCAACTGTTCGGATTAAGATACGATACAAAATATTAATTTTTCGTGGTTCTCCTGAAAAAACTGTCATTAATTCTTTCATTGCTTCGTCCATATTTATCACCTAATAGCTAAAGACATCTCCAGTTCGTCTTGCTTTAGCTAAGTAATAATCGACGGTCTTAAAACCTAGTGGAATAATCCATACAAAACTTAATAGTACAATGAAATGAGTAAGCAAAGGAGGCGTAAGAATCGAGTATCCGGAGATAGCCACCTTTCTTATGATTTCCAAACCATGGGTGAAAGGAAGAGCCAGCGCAACATAATAAAGAACAGGTATGTTCCATAATAAGGAAAGAGGATAAATTACACCTCCAAACATTTCAATAATTCCCGCTAATAGGAAAACTAGCACATCAACTTGTTTGTGATAGATACTAATACCTGTAAACATAATTCCAATGCCTGCATGTATGATAATCATAACCAAAATCACAAATACTGTTTGGATTAGCTGAAAAATTGATAAACTTGGATGGAATCCTACTAAGCTTGCTACTAATATTACTCCCATAAACCAGATACTTGCCCAAACGGTTGAAAAAAGTGCTTGACCCATAAGCCAAAGTTTAATGCTTGTAGTAGTTGAGACTATAACTCCGAATGTACCAGATGATATTTCATGCCAAACCCAATGTACCATCATTCCAACTAAGTCCCATACGTATCTTGCTAATGCTACTCCCCATACTACAAATGCGAAATAATCAGTTCCATAACCTAATCTGGCGAGATCTTGTGGATTCGCGAGTAATGAAAGAAGTAGATATTGTAGTACGGATATGCAGATACCAAGAATATCCAACGCGAATCTTAGTCTATATCCTGTGAATATCTTTAATCGTATCCATGCAATATAGGCCATTCGGTGTAATTTACTTATTTTGGTATCAACTTTGTTACGATAAATGACAAATGCAAATTCATCATGTCTCATTTTGCTTCACCTTGAAAGACAAGCCTTAGGAATGCTTCTTCTAAACTAGGGAGTGCCCGTTCAATTCTTTCAATCTTATACCCTTTCAAAGCTAATGCAATATCGCTTATTGCCTCATAGAGGTTATCAACTAGCACGCGAAAACGTAATGTATTTTCTCTTCTTTGAAAAGAAAGAATTTTTCTTACAACAGGCATCTTCATTAATTTGCTCTTTATTTCCTCGGCATCGTTTGAAAGTAAAGTTACTTCCACGATTTTGAATTTTTCAACTCGCCTCTTTAGTTCATCTGGAGTACCTATAAAGATTATTTTTCCCTTATTGATTACAGCAATCCTGTCCGCTAGAGCTTCAACTTCATGCATGTTATGAGAAGTAAAGAAAATGGTTTTATCAACTTCATTACAAAGAGTTTTTAAAAACCTTCTTATTTTGATTGTGGATTCGACATCGAGACCAAGAGTTGGTTCATCAAGAAGCAATACTTCGGGATCATGTATTAAGGCACGAGCTAGCATTAATTTTATTTTCATACCGAGTGAATAACTTTTAACTAACTTGTAAGCCGCGTGATCTAAATCCAGAAATTTCAATAATGCCCATATGCGTTTTTCTGCATCTCTTGGATTCAATCCATATAATGCTGCAAAGAGTTTTAAATTATCTATTCCTGATAATCTCCAATAGAGCGATCTTCCTCCATTTTCTCCTTCACACCAGCCAATTATTCTTCGAACTTTATCTGCTTGAGAAACAACATCATATCCCATTATTGTTACTTCACCTCCATCGGGAAGAAGAATCGTGGCGAGAATCTTTGTAAGCGTAGTTTTTCCAGCACCGTTTGGACCTAATAATGCAAAGAATTCACCTTTTCTAACATGAAAACTTACACCATTAAGTGCTTTTACTGTTTTTCTTTTGCTTTTATAGATTTTAACCACATTCTTTACTTTTATTGCATCCATCTAGCAACCCCTAATAAGATAACTAAGTTATGCTAATATCTTATATAAATAACGCCTTTATTTTTATTTTGATTTCTTACAGAGGGTAATGATGCATGCAGTAATTTTAATGATACATGATATTAAGGAAGAAAGCATTGGAGGAGGCTCGCACAAACATCATAAGCACGAAGAACCCGAAAAGAGAAAAAAACCAGTGATTCGTGGACTTTTAGGTCTTGCGGTTCTAAAACTGCTCCGCGAAAAAAGAATGTTTGGTGCTGAAATAGAAAGGGAAATAATACGTCGTTTCGATTTGAAGTTGCCCCCGGGTTTGATATATGTTCTCTTAAAGAAATTTGAGGAAAAAGGTTTAGTAAAGTCAGAGTGGCAAACGGAAGAATCTCCTCCTAAAAAAGTATATTCCTTAACTGAGAAAGGTGAAAAGTTTTTAAAATGCGCAACTGAAAAGCTTCGGAAATTAGAAAAGATGTTACACTTTCTGCTTCAGGATTAAGCTGATATACCAAAGGCTTCTTTTATTGCAAAGAGAGCATTCATAAGACCTGTTCTAAGAATTTCTTTTGCATTTTCAGGTACTTCTGTTTGTGGAGTTCTCGAAATGTAATTCTGAATTCTTTCTAAGTTTTGATTCATCCAATTCATAACTCGTTTGAACTTTTCATTATTTGTAATTCTTAACTTTTCACCCCATTCTGAAATTAATTTTCTTAATTTTTGTATTTCCTCATACAATTGTTCCCAAGTTATTGCCCCAATTAGTTTTTTACGCAGCTCTAGTACTTCATTAAGGATATCCATATAAGCGGAGAAGGCATCGACTTCCTTTGTTACTTTAATAACAGGTTTCTTAAGTGGGGGAATTAAAGTCACTGGCTTAGCGAATCCCTCTAGAATCCTCAAAATACGGGCTGCATGGCGAATCATTATTCCAGATACTTGATGAATACTAACATTTCTTTTTGCTTTTACTAGAATAAGAAAGCCGCGCAGAAAAAGTGCTACATAACTGGTTCTATTCATAGAGAAAGTGTACTGTGCAAGTATAGTTCTCATGAGAAACGATTTCTGAAGAATGTATGTCATGTCGCGTAAATATTTTTTAGCCGCGAGTGATTCCATGTTTGAAACAAATGCTGATGCAAAAGATGCTGCTAATAAATCATCGGCACTCACATCACCGATTTCATAAAAAGGAAACCCCTCTTCACTCACGATCAATAATGCATCAAGATATTTCTCAAGCAAAGGTTCCACTAAGGATTTTATTCTCTCCTTCAAGCCTCTTGCATCTAAAAGTTTCTCTTCCACACTTTACACCAAAAATTAATTTTACGCAGAAATATTTTTGATTTAAGACATTGGGAGCATTAAATGAAAATTTGTTTATTGACGGACTTCTATTATCCTCGCACAGGAGGCATTCCAAATCAAGTGTACTGGCTTGCAAAACAATTAGCAAATATGAAAAATGAAGTTTTAATAATAACCACTGCTGGTCAAAAAAGACAATTAGAAAAAATGGAGAATCTAACAGTAATCCGATTACCCTTTGCCGTACTTCAAGCACTTCTTTTTTCACGCGAAGAACTCGAAGAACAACTTTTGAGTATTTTTAGAGAATTAAAACCCGATATTCTTCACGCGCATCATGCTTTCTCATCTTTGGGTACAATCAGCGGAAAAATTGGCAAGAAAATAAGAGTACCAGCAGTGTTAACTAACCATAGCATTCCTCCAGATTATTCAGTTCTCAAAACATTCTGGAGAACCCTTGGAATTTTCGGTGCGAAAACAATTTACCGTAATCTTGAATACTATGATGCAATAATTGCAGTTTCTCCAATTGCAGCAGATTTCATATCATGTTTCTATAAGGGCCCCATTTATATTGTTCCAAATGGTATTGATATACAAAAATTACAGAAAATTGAAAGTTCTAGAAATGAATTTGGCTTAAGTGAAAACGATTTTGTCATAATTCATGTTGGACGACCATCAATTAGAAAAGGATTCGAGATAACATTACTCATTACAAAAATGCTTAAAGACAAAATTCCAAACTTAAGAGTATTCCTAATAGGCCCAACGGGAGTATACAAAAGAATGCTATCAAGTAGTGCTGAACGATTAGGAATTAGTGATATTGTCGAAATCCCTGGATTTTTATCTTGGGAAAAAACCATGAAACTATACAAAATTGCTGATGTTTTGCTTCATCCAAGTATGGGAGGAGAATCATTCGGAATAATATTTCTCGAAGCAATGGCAATGGGGTTACCTATAGTAGTCGCCGGAAGCGGAGAAGGCGCAAAATGGATCATTAGACTTACGAAAAGTGGAATATATATACCTAGTCTTAATCCGACAATGATTACTAAGGTGCTACTTTTTCTTTATCGTAATCCTAATATGAGAAAAAAATTTGGTGAAAGAGGAAAAAAATATGTGAAATTTTTTGATATTAGACGAATAGCTCGAAAAACACTAGAAATATATAAGCGTGTGATACATGAAGAAAGAAAAAGATAGATGGCTTGCAATCGAAGTAATTGATGAAAATCTATCTAGAGAAGAATTAACGAAAATTCTTAGGGAGAAATTTTATGAATTATTTGGTACTTTTGGTGTAATCGTTGCTCCAATTTATGTTTTAGAAAGGGATCCACGTGGTTACTTTATAGCTAAAACTACAAGTGCTGGATTAGACATGATTAGAACATGCTGTCTATTTATTCAAAAACCACAGATTAATATCATTCTTGTTAGTGGAACACTTAAAAAGTTACGCGAAAAAATGAAAGAAAGGAAATTATGGAAAGAAATATGCAAGGAACTCATGAATAAAACTAATTCGTAGGAAAAACCCACTTATTTTTGAGTTTAACTACATACGATTTTACTCTATTTAAAATCCACGAGCGAATTTCATCTTCATAAATGATGTACTTCCAAATTATACTAGTCCTGAATTTTGCATTCCATAAAATGAGCCCTTCAGCGGGAGCAGGACCAACACCAGATTTTGGTGGAATCCCTCTTAAAACATTAACGAATGTTTTCCTGCTTATCTTCTCCAAACCATATGCTTTTATTAGACTAATTAATCTTCGAACTTGTTGCCGCAGAAAATATTTGGAGGTAACAAAGAAAAAATTGTAAACCTTCATCATCTTTGAACTTAACATCAACTTTAACTTGCATTACTGTGCTTCTCTCTGGTCTTTTGGATAATACTACATAATTCCACTCCTTAGAATTTATGATTTCTAATGCCTCTCGAATTCTCTCTCTTTTCTCTTCAAAATCAGGCGCAACATAAAGATACGTTTTCTCAATCACATTTTTCCTTGGATGGAATGTAAAAGGAACTTTCGCCCATGCAACGATCTTAATATCTTCTGGTAATTTACCACTAACGAGATTCAACGCGGAACTTGGTATATTACATAAAATAACTTGAAATATCGCATGCGCTCCTCGGTCAGTTCTGGACATCGCTTGTATTTTCCATGGAAAATTCAATTCTTGTAATACTCGAATAATTTCTCCCTCAATTGTAGCCTTGTCTGGCTGCTTTGCCCAGCCAAAGTAGCTTATTCCATCATAAGCTAGTCTCAATGCTAGCATAATCCCCCCTGAACCATTCTTATATATTCAACTGCAAGCAAAAGTAAAGACAAGAACATAAACAACATACTCATGTAAATTAAAAAGCCAAAAATGGAGACACGATAAATTAAAGAAATTCCGATTGTATTAAACAGTAAATGAAGTGCAAAAGCTCCAAAGATTCCAAGCCTTGTTGCAATAATTGACACTAAAACTCCAAAGATAAACATCTGAATTATCTTACTCAGCGACCAGCCAAACAGGTAATGAGTAATGCCAAACCAGAAGGAAAATAAGATAATGGTTGTCAAGGACATCACATCTTGGTCGTAATTTTCCCTCCCAAAGAGTATGAAATGCACACGATTTTCTTCTCTTATTGATAAAATAAATAATAATGGTGCTCTAAATGAAATTTCTTCAAAAAACGGTGCAATTAAACAGCTGTTTATTAGCATTAATTCAAAGCTTACATGTGTACCAGCATACCAAACGGGAAATATTGCATTAATTATTATCGAAAGATATACAGCCAATGATAAGCATATCGAAAAACTCAGAAAATTCCTCTGATTTATTTCAAAATCTCCAATGATACCATTATGTTTCTCAAACAAAACATAAAAAATTCCAAAGCTCAAACAGGCTAAAATAGTAGTTATCACAAAATGTGCAATCATACTTGTGATTTTATACTGTATTAAAAGAGGCGGTAACACAAAAAGAATTTGCATTTCTTCTCTCTTGTATGAAGTAATAGCTGAATTTATTAAAATAAGTGCAACTATAGGCAATGTTGTTAAAACTGCAGTTCCAGAAACCCTCCTCGCGAGTATCCTTCTTGCTCTTTTTCTCACTATCATCACATCATATATTTATTGTTTATTTTAGAAAAGTGTGATTTAGATGAATAAGATCTTTCTATCACTCATCATCATTTTACTTATGTTCTCCCTAACAGTACATCCTTTTACAACTACAACATCTGGTTCACACGTAGTTGTAATAAATGAAATGCACCCAACAGGCAGACTCGGAATTCTAATTCTACTTGACGGTTTCTCGGTAGATGTTCTGATCCAAGTAAATACACCAAACATTGATGAACTTGCATCCCAATATAGATTATTTGTCACAACAACAATTCTTCCTGCGATCACCGTCGCGGTTACAACTGCACTTGCAACAGGAGTACTTCCCAACGAAAGCTACGTTGTTGCATCTTATGCGTATAACGCAACAGAATATCATACATGCCCTTTGGATGAAATCCCACCGCTTTATCGCGCTGATACAATTAGGAACAAAAACTTAACGTGGTTAATCGAAGCACTTAATGAAAAAGGGGTCATTGTTGAAGGAGTAATTAGCGAAAGTAAAGTCGCAGACAATTTCGCTGGGCCACGTGGTATTTTTGATGAAAGAATAGATTTGCCAGATGAAGTAATTGGTGGCGATCCTTACAGTACAACATATTCTGTTGAAAAAAGAGAAGATGTCGTGGAGTGGATTACTAATCAAACGATAGAATTAATTAAGGAATCCCTGTCATTTCTTAAACTTGGAAAAGATGTATTTATTTTAATTGATTATCCAGAACCAGATTGGTGTGGTCACGCGCTTGGTCCATCGAGCTCGGATTATGCACAAATAATTGAAAAAATAGATGAAGAAATTGGAAGACTAAAAGAAGCTCTTGAAGAATTAAACGTCTGGCAAAATACTCTCATGTTTGTATTAGCAGATCATAGCCACGCCGACGTAACCCCATATCTTAATCTAGTTGACATATCATCAGATAAACTTCATCTTCCCGATATAAAGGTAGAACACATCGGGGAATTCGCTGGCGGCCTTGCCCACATTTATTTAAAATTCCCAGAAAAAGACATACGAGATGCAATTTTCTCTATTATTGGTAAACCATGGCTCAAGAGTATATGGGTTAGAGAAGATTATTATGATCTAGTGCAAGATTTGCCAGTGAATGGTACACTAAAAGACATTGGACTTAATTGTGACTTCTCTGGAGACATCGTAATCGATATTAAGCCCCCTTACTATGCATCATACTACTCAAACCGAGGAACACATGGTGGTACAGCAACGCAAGAAATTCCAATCTTAATAGCAGGAGGAATGGTCATCACTGAAAAATTAACAACAATCCAAGATATTCGTGTAATTGATATTGCACCAACCATTGCTGCATTCTTTGGAGCGCACATGAAAACAGCAAAAGGCAAGATTTTAGACATCTTCTATCAGCCTGGAGAAGTTTCAATTGAAATATCTCCTAAAATCGCAACTATTGGTGAATCAATAACCGTGGATATAACTTACGAGCTTCCAACAGATTTAACCTCAGCTTCTCTCTCAATTAATGTATATAATGAAACAGAACATTTAGTATTTCATAATGCAACCACAGTAACTGGAAGAGGAACTTATGAAACATCTATTAAAATAAAGGAAGAAGGAATAT
>JAHKLH010000043.1 GCA_029856635.1 Candidatus Njordarchaeota archaeon | reverse complement strand
GATTCGATCCTCTAATTCAATAAGCACAGCTGTTTTTGTATTGGAGAATAGTCTTTTTCTCCACTTTGCTGGTATTGATATGCGACCGAATTCATCAAGTTGGCGTATGGCAGTTTCCATAATTCTCACTATAATACAACAATATATGTCAATTCATGATATAAATGGAAAATATTATTAACTATGCCAAATTTGAGTAAATTGATGAAAAACCTTAGAAATTAAAAAAATTGGAAATAAGAAAGTTATTTCAATAAAGAAATTAATCAGTATGTTAAAGCAAATGAATTTTCATAAAAGGATAATCATGTTCTATAGATTGTTTATTTGGTGAAATTTTTGGAGCATAAATTTTAATCAATTTATACCATATTACTGCTTTCGCGTGTAATGAGTAGTGTGCTTGATGATTTAAATAAATGCGTAAAATATAAGCAAATTTGAAATATATATTAACATATGAAAAGTATTAATATTATCTTTGGATTATATAATTGTGAGTATAATGGTAATGAAGAGGCTGATAATTGATGCGAGACGTGCTGTATATTCTGTTCTGTTAGGTTGGATTTTTGATGCCTTTGATGCTTTTCTCATAACAATATTGATTATTGATATTGCAAATGAACTTGGCTTTGGAAAAATAGGGATGGGAATTGTAATAGGATTGACGTTAGCAGGATCTGGGATTGGTGGATTCTTCTTTGGAATTCTCGCTGATAAGATAGGAAGGAAGAAATCATTAACATTATCCATATTTACCTATTCCTTTTTCACATTATTAACGGGATTCGTGCGTAATCTGTGGGAGCTCATGATTGTCAGATTACTTACTGGATTTGGCGTAGGTGGCGAATGGGCAACTGGAATGACATTAGTTACGGAGTTTTCACCACCAGATATTAGAGGAAAGATCGTAGGAATTATTCAACTTGGTTGGCCTATTGGGGTAATCCTTGCTGCTATTGATGCTAGATTTATTGCGCCCTTACTCGGTTGGAGAGGAGCATTCTATATCGCAGCGCTCCCTGGTATAATTATTGCTTTAGTGGTCTTGCTCGTAGTATCTGAGTCACCATATTGGCATAAAAAATTAGCAAAAATTAGAAGAAGACAGACAAAGGAGCTCTTGAAACTTCTTTTTGTTAAATACAAACGTGAGGTAGTTCTAGCACTCCTATTGGATATATGTGCTATGTTCAGTTATTGGCTTTTCTGGTCATTTTATGTTAATTATCTTAGAGAACAAGTTGGAATTGAGCTCATTAAAAGCATGGAGTATTTAATTTTATCACAAATGGGTGCAGCATTAGGTTACTTGCTTTATGGATATATTCAAGATGCAATTGGAAGACGAAAAGCTTGGATAGTATTCATTAATATGTATGGAATATTCATTATAGCATATTCCTTCTTTACTCATGATCCTGTCTTATTGCTAATCTTTGCGTTCCCATTAGGATTCTCAACAGGATTTTGGTCTGGATTTGGTGCTATTTTAAGTGAGATCTTTCCAACAGAGGTTAGAGCTACTGGAACTGGATTTTGTTTTAACATGGGTAGAACTATAAATATTGTAAGCCCGATAATAGTTGCCTATTTAGCGACAGTATTTCCAGATGTAGGATGGGCTGCGATAGGAATAGCGAGTATTACTGCATTTCTAACAAATGCTATTATTTGGAGATTACCCGAGACACGAGGAAAAATATTAGAATAGTTCTTCATTTTTCCTTAAGCAGTTCTTTATATACTTCTAATACCTTACGAGCTACTGTTGTCCAACTATAGCTTTGCTTTACAAATTTAATCATCTCATCAGAATGTCTCCTAAAATGCTCTAAATTCTTGAGCAAATATGCAATTGCTGCACTCAAATTATCAATCTTGTGAGGACTTTGAAAGTTAACAAGAACACCATACTTCATTACCAGAAACGGAGTATTAAAAGAGTCTCTTATATTAAAAATCTCCCTAGGTCCCGGTGCATCAGTAACAACTACGGGAGTGCCTCGAGCTAATGCCTCTAAAATGGTAATTCCAAATGGTTCTGTAGGAGACGACATTACGAAAACATCTGCTGCATCATACAGTAAAATCTTCTCTGCTTCTGGAATATTTTCCATAATTACTATACTAATATCAGGATGATTTTTCATTATCTCACTCGCAAGCTTTTTCAAATAATTTCTGTAATCAATATTACGCTTTTCTAGTTTTCCAGCAATTAGTAATGCTATTTTCTTTTTTAATTTCCTACAAACATCCGGTAATGCATTTATTATGTATTCAATTTTCTTTGAGGGATCTATTCTATTCAAATTAAATAAAATATAATCACATCCAATTTTTTGCCGAATTTCTTCAATTATTTGATAGTTTCTCTCATATTTGATTAAATCATTGCTGACACCACTAGGAATTATCTTTACATTTATTTTATCCATTAAATCCCCATGCACTTTTCTTAGTTCATTAAGGAGATGCTTACTTGCAATTATTACAGCATCAGAGTACGCTAGTGCCTCTCTTTCCTTTTGAATAATAAAATTTATAATTTCCTTACTTGTCATTTATTTTTCCTTTGTTAATTCAATCAATGATTCAAATGCCTGAAACGTGGTATTTATTTTTGCACTACATTTTTTCTCCTTTAATTGTTTTGCCATAGATGGAATCATAAAATGACCATGGAGATGAATAATATCAAAGTTTTCTTTTAGAACGAATGCTAGGACTTTTTCACAGAATTCATGAAGTCTATTTATTTCCTCTCGCTTAGAACCCTCGTATGGATTGCTTATTTTATAGCTATCCTGTGTAAAGAACCTACGAATATTGATTCTTGCACCATCGAGCGTAATAGTTTCTGATTCTGGTAGGTTTTTAATGCCCATACTGAGAACGGTTACATCATTACCCATTTTTGCTAGCTCTTTTGATAAGTTAACAACATGAATACCACCTCCTCCTGTAATAGTTCCAATGTATTGAACACTAATCAAGCATATTCTCAAAACCAATATATTACACCTAAAATAAATACCTCTATTTAACAATTTTTCCTTAAGACTCAAGGTTTTCATGCTTTTCACATTTGAAAACTTCGTACAATCTTGGTATATATTGTTCTTGCGTTTAATTTGGTAACCATTAATTAGTAATGGTGTAATGCTCAAAATGTAGAAATTTTTGGAAGAATGTTAATGTTCATCGTAAGATGAGATGAAAAATATCAGCATTGAAATACCTTAATTTCAAATAAATGAAAACTCTTCCTTGATGTAATAAAAATGTACATATATTAAACGATATTAAATAATCATGGTTTTTCTTGTATTGGAGTCTCTGTTAAGGCGACTTTCCATGGTCAGATTTGTCTTGGTTCCGGACCGAACTCTAATGAGTAAATATAGGAATGTTCCGCTTGGAGATTTTCTTGGATGTGTTCCAGCAAAATTTGTTCCTCCTCACATATTTTATTTCCTTTGTAAAATAGAGCCACCATTGCCCGATGGTAGAGCAAGAGTAGCGCCTTATGGTCTAAGAAAAGTAGAAGCAGCTCTTGTGAAGGGAGGTATTCCAAAAAAGCACGTAGTTGTTGCACATCCAGACTGTGTTCACTATTTTATAGATGAGGATACTCAGATTGTTGGAATTCATACAATGGATCCTCTCGGTTTAGGACCAGTATCAATGATGTTTACGGTAGGTCATAAGTACATATCTTATGATGAATTAGAATTTAAGAAACTTATAATTAGGATAAATCTAATTAGAAAGCGACGCGGATTGAGATTCAAAATAGTAGTTGGTGGTCCTGGTGCATGGCAACTAGAATACAGAAAAGGGGAGATGAAGAGATTAGGCATAGATCATGTTATAATAGGGGAAACAGAGCATGTTATTGTATCCCTATTCGAGAGTATAGCTCGCGGAGATGCTCCCGAGATAATTCATGTAAAGACATGGCCTAAAGTTGAGGAGATACCAACAATCATTAATCCCAGCATAAAAGGTCTTGTTGAAATAATGAGAGGGTGCGGACGCGGCTGCAGATGGTGCTTACCAAATCTTCGCACAGCGAGATACATGCCAGAGGAGAAGATAATAGAGGAGATTCTTTTAAATTTGAAGCATGGAGAAACACACGCGTGGATTCATAGTGAAGATGTATTTCTTTATAAAGTTGAAGATAAAATTAATTTATTTCCTAATAGAGAAGCAGTAGTTAATTTATTTAAAGAAATTTCAAAATTGAAAAAATGTGGATTAAAATATTTCAACCCCACACATTCGTCTATAGCTCCAGTAGTGGCAGATCCAGAAATGATAAGGCAATTAACAGAGACTATTTGGAGTGTGAGTGGAAAAGGAAAATGGATTGGTATCCAGCCTGGTTTAGAAACAGGTTCACCTAAGTTAATTAAGATGCACATGCCTAATAAACCTAAACCATTTTCAGCTGAGGAATGGCAGGATATCGCTGTAGGAGCTACATGTATATTTAACGAAAATTACTGGTTTCCAGCTTATACCCTAATTGTAGGAATGCCTGGCGAAACTGAAGATGATGCATGGATGACGGTTGAAATGCTTGCTAGGATGGAATATGAGATTCCTAGAAGAGTCGGTAAGGAGAAAGCTCACTTTGTCACCGCGCCGCTAGCTTTTGTTCCACTTGCAGCACTTAAAGGGCAGAAATTCTGGGATGCAGATAAAGAATTAACCGAGGCGAGATTTGCTGTTATTTATCGAGCATGGCGTATAATTTTGAAGGAGGTTTATAAATCGCTTTATTCGCTTGTTGAACAGCCTCCACATATAAAATTGCTTGTTAACTTGGTATCATGGCTAGGGTCAAGTTTAATACTAAGAAGATTAGAAAAGTATGGAAAGAGAAGAGGATTTAATGTAGAGAAAGTTTTAGCAATTAGACCGTAATTTTTTAGCACACGAATATACGAAATAGTTCAATATAAAAACAGCGAAATTTATATATGCCAAAATGTAAGAATTTTTTTGCAAACCAATTATCTTCTATATTTTTTCATGATATAAAACAAGATTCTATAAGTTTTTCCAAAACTTAAAACATAGAAGGATATATTTCCGAAAACTATAAAAATTTGATGTATATTTTAATATTCTAACACTAAAACAGTTGTGGGTGTCTTTTGTGAATGCATTAGAATTCGTTAATATAACCAAATATTTTGATGGGAAAAGGGCTGTAAATAATTTTACAGCATATGTTAAACCTGGAGAAATAGTAGCATTGTTAGGCCCGAATGGCAGTGGAAAGACTACCTTATTACGAATTGCCACTGGATTACTGAAACCAACACACGGTGATGTTCTGATTTTTGGTCATAGTATCTTGCATGATCCTATTAATGCGAAGAGAATGATTGGTTTTGTTCCTGATGAACCATATGCTTATGATGTATTATCTGGATATGAAAATATACAGTTGATAGCAGATTTGTGGGAAATAGATTTGAAGGAGAAGAAAGACGAGTTAGAAAGATTAGCACAAATTTTAGAAATGAATGAAGTTCTTGATCGTACTGTAGCAACTTATTCCGCAGGTATGAAGAGAAAGTTAAACATCATAATGGCACTTATCCATGATCCATCACTTTTGATCATAGACGAAATAACTTCTAGCTTAGATCCCAAGGCTTTAGCATCAATAGAACTAATTTTGAAAGGATTAAAGCAAAGAGGAATTGCGATATTATTTACAACACACATTTTGGAAGTAGCTGAAGTTCTTGCAGATAGGGTCATAATTATTCATCAAGGAGAGAAAATATGGGAAGGCGCGTCTGCACAGTTGAGGGAAAGTGGAGAAAAGAATAAGCGGATAAAGGATATTTTCTTTGAGCTAACAGGAGGCCCCGAATACACATTAATCATGGAATACTTGAAGTTGAGGGAGAAGTATGCGGGATATCAATAAATTTCCAGTATTATTCAAATATGAAATAAAATCTTTTGTAGCTTATTTGAAAGAGAAAAAATCTCGCATTGTTGGATTTATTCTTGGATCAATTCTGATTATACTGTACATGATATCTTTGTTATTCATGATAAATATACCAATTTTGCGAGAAAATCTTATTCAGTATAAGGATACCATACTGTCATCATTGCCAACAGCAATATTCTTTTTATGCTTATTTGCGATAAGTAATGGTTTCTCTATAGTTACTTCAGTAAGAAAAAACCAAAGACGAAGAATAGAATTATTATTACAGACGCCATTAAAATCAAAGAATATTTTTAGATTTTTCCTCTTAGTAAACTCAATTGCTGTAGTTTCTTTCTACATAATCATAGTGTGTATCCCATTGATAATTATTTTAATGGCACTTGAAATGAATCTGGTTCAATTATTGATATTTTCAATATCCTTCTTACTATATCTTCTAGCATTTGCAGCGATTGGTTGCATGCTTGGAGTCTTCTATGTTAAAGTTCCTCGCAGGAAAAGGCTAATATTATCAGTAATCTTTGCCATCATTTTTGCCATTATGTATTCAAGAATTTATATAATGAGTCCTGAGGAAGCAGAAGTCTTCATAAGAATTTTGAGAACAATAAATGCGGTACTTGGTAGCTCATTGTCGCCATTCAAGTGGCCTGCGTCGTTATTTGTGGGGCTCTCTATGATGACATTAATGGAAACAATATTGAGCTATATTTTTCCACTTTTGCTTATAGAATTGACTGCAACTTACTTAACCAGGAAATATATGATTGGGGCGATTAAAGCACCATCAGAGGTCATAATCATCAAACACAAGTATAAAAGAGGATTAATCTATAAGTTGTTTGGTTCTCAAGTTGGTGGCATTTTCAGGAAAGAGCTGAAGGTATTCCTAAGAAGCCCTGCAATGATTTCAGGTTTTCTCTTTGTTTATGTATTACTTGTAGTTATGTTACTTAGTTTTCCATTTAGAATTAATGAACCGGGAGCTACTAGATTTTTAGTTCCAACATTAATGATCATGTTTACAATAATACTAGGAATAATACCAGCAATCTCTATTATTCCCACTTCCCTTGCATTGGAGAGGAAGAATTTAGCTATATTGTTATCTAGTCCTATTTCTCCCTCTAAACTAGTTCGTGGCAAAATTCTATTAAGTGATATATTAACCGCAATCGTCATTGCATCACTTATTCCAATAATGCTGATGTATCAAATGGCACCAATAGACATATTACTAATATTATTCATGATACTGAACATAATTTTGATTCTTACAGCAGCTTCCACATATATAGCTGTTAGATATACTGATTTTAAAGCAGAAAATCCAAGAAAAGCATTGAAATTCCCTGGAGTAATAATAATGCTAATCTTAATACTTGTTTCTTATATGATTCTCCCAGCAGCATTAGTTGCAGTAATCATGTGCAATCTTCAATTTTATGTGATGCTTTTCTTAGTTATTCTTTTGATTCCAGTTTATCAAGTAAGAAGATATTTATTTAATGCAGCTGGCGAATACTTGCTAAAATTGGAAATCACAGAATATACATAAAATAGATCTTATTTTTCCATTAGGCTGGCTAACTAGTTACTTTATTGAGTATGTTAATGAAATACTAAATTATTTTTCGAAACTTAAAGAAGAGTTTTATTGCCTGAATCAAACCAAAAGCTTTGATTGCAGCTAATTTTTTACTAAGCAAAAGTTTTATGATTTCTTCACCAGTTACAAGTCTACCCAAGACTTCAGCGAATTTTAATCCCACTTCCTTATCGATTTGTAATAATTTAATAAGTCCATTAATTATCGTATCGAACTCTTTCGGTGAGCAAGAATATAATACTTGGCCTAGTTTGTTTTGATAAATAAGATCGTGATCTATGAGTTCCTTTTTCAACTTGTCATAATATTTCTTAAGAGTTATCTCATCAAATTTATCTTTTTCAAGCGCCTTGGCTAAAACTTCGGCACAATTACTGCACTTCTAATTGCAGTTGACATTCCTTCCCAGGCGAAACCTTCAACAAGTCCCGCGGCCTCTCCAATCAAAATGAATCTATCTCCATAGGGTTTATTTATCGGACTACAAGCTACGATTTGTCCTGAAAGATGAACACCACTTATATTAATGGGCTTCGCTCGAGCCAAACGCTTTGATGCAACAGGATGTTTACTAATAATTTTATCTAATCTCTCTGTCATTCTTGGTTCAGGAATGTTTTCTATTAATCCAACAGAAGCACCATTGCTCTTTGTTTTAGGGAAAATCCAGAAGTAACCCTTAGTCGTAATATCTGAACCAAAGTAAAGCTCAAGTGTATCAGCAATAGTCTCCATATCTTCATCAGGTAATATGAATTCTCTTTGAACAGCCAAGGAAAACTTGGGTTTTTCTTTTATTCCCAATTGTTTGTAAAATTGGAGAATACCAAGAGCACCAAAAGCGCCGACAAGTATTTTCCCTTTGCTCATACCTCCCCTATGCTTGACTTCTACGCAGTCTTTATATATTTTAACCTCATATGCCGGGCACTCATGTTTCACCTCAGCACCAGCGCACTCAGCGGAATCCCTAAGCCACTGGTCAAACTTCGATCTGTAAACACAATAACCACCGAGTTTCCCGGTAGTTAATGTTAATTCTTTTGTCTTATGAATAATTCTTGCATTATATATCTCTGCTTCGATTACTTCCTCAGGTATTCGCAATTTCAATTCCTCAAGGGTAATCATTGATACTGTGGATACTCCTCCAGCACACGATTTATATCGGTTTTTACCATATTTTTCAAGAAGAAGTACGTTAAATCCCTTATTGGCCAAGATATAGGAAATTACTGAGCCAGCAGGACCGCCGCCGATAACTATTACGTCATGCAATTAAATAACACCTTTTTTTCATTACATAAAAATTAGGTAATATATCCGGAATTTATGTAAGAATACCTGTAATTTTTCACGTTAAATTTTTGACAAAAAGGAAAAGAAATACATGATGTAGCTATAGATAACATTTGGCTACATAATGATGTCTATTTATATTTTTAATAAGAAAAAATGTGAATAAAATGCGAAAAGATGTCGCATTTATATACTCTATGGTAATAATTACCTTTTTTGCATTGATATTTACTGCTGATTATTACATAAAGAATTGGCCTTCTGAAGTATATGTCGTACCCGAACATGCTTACATGTCTGTCATAATACCGTCTTTCGTAATATTCGTGATGTCAGTAATAATTGGATATTATGCACACAAGGCATTAAAAGTAAGTGGCCCCGAGGAAACCCCCGGTATTCGAGCATTATACGATTTTATGATTTTATGGGCATTAATTGCATTTGAGACATTTTTAGGATGGCTTTATTTTTACTTAACAAAAGATTCATTATGTTTTGTTGAGATCTTGGGAATTAAGGTTTATGTATGGTATGTTGCCCACGCATGGTTTTTTCCAATAATTGGAGGAATTGCATACTCAATATTAAACCTGGGATTATGGATTGGAAGAAAGCAAAGTAGGCTATTAAATGGCATAGAATTATTTCTGCTAGTGCTTGTAAGCATCTGTTTATTTTTACCATGGAATTATTGGGGCTTTAGCCCAGCAAGGGAAGGTTTATTCACCAGACCTCTTGTCTATGGGATTTCAATGATAGCTGGCGTTATTGCTTGCATACCTGGAATCAAGAATTTGAGAGAACGTTTAAAGAAAAAATTAAGTAAAATCGAGGCATTTCGTTATAAAATATTGATGGCAGGATTTATTTCAATAATAATTTTTTGGGTATTTCTATTCTTGTACTGCATAGCATTAGCTATGAATTACGAGATTATATCTTATCTTCTTTTAGGAATTTCAGGTCTCGGTGCAGGTTTAAGCCCAATATTTCTTTATCTAGGACTATTAACACCTGCATGGCTCCTTAAACGCATTAGTTAAAAGATTTAATGCATGTAATTATTGATTCAAAATTTATTATGTGAAATTGATTTTTTAGATATTGTTTATTATTTCTTAGATGACACAATTGTTTTAATTAACAACGGTGTTGTATTT
>JAHKLH010000042.1 GCA_029856635.1 Candidatus Njordarchaeota archaeon | reverse complement strand
GCTTAACATTATATTTAGATTATTAAAGGTTCAATTTTTACATAATATTTTATGCTAGTTAGACTGGCTGAATGATGATGAAAAGAGATGAAAATGCAAAGATTTTTCAGGTGAAAGTCGGATTTTTTGGAGCAAAAGCAGTAGGTAAAACAGCAATAATCAAGCGCTTCTTTGAGGGTGTCTTTGAGGAGACATATAATCCAACGCAAACCGTGAATATGCACTATTACACACCAGAAATGTGTGATATTAAATTGCAATTAGTTATATACGATTTCCCAGGAGATATCGCATTTAGGAAAGTTAGAATAGATTTCCTAGAGAAGAACAAGATGAATATTAATGTCGTAGTGGTTGATGCGGCTGATAGTTATAGTTATTTCGCACTAACAGATATACTGTCTGAATTAGAATTAACAAATCAGATTGGACATGGATTTTTATTTTTTGTCCTAAATAAGATCGACATAGATAACATTATTATTTCGCGTAACACTATGTCAGCATTAGCACGAACAGTTGAGAAATATTATGGAATCCCTCCAACACCTCTAATTGAAACATCGGCAAAGACTGGTGAGAATATCGAATTATTGTTTAACACAATAGTTCAATACGCGTTCATGAAACTAAAAACAAGTAGTATATCTAGAACTCAAACTTAAGATATGAAAGCCATTCGTCTAGATATCTTACAAAATTATTTCTCAAATCTGAATGCAAATACGAGAGTATTTCTCCCTGGAAAATTGACTCAAGAGCCCCTTTTATTAATGACCGCGCCCAAGGTTTTTTCCTTGTTTCGTCTACATAAGCCGATGTTAAGAAGATTCCTCTGAATATTTTATTCAAGGGATATTCCTCCGAGACATATGCGGAGAAGTAGTAATGGAACTTGTCCCGAATTTCATTAATGGCTTCCTTTGAAATGGTTGGTGGGCTTTTCTCAGATTCCGTTGCCTTATCAGCTTTATTCACTAAAATATAGAACTTTTTCCTTCGCATATTTTCGATAGGTATATAAGACTTAGCTAATTCAAGAAGAGATATTGCTTCATTCAAAGTTGAAGTGAGTCGCGAATAATCGAGAACAAGGAAAACGTAGTCTGCTTTTACTATTGTTTCAATGGCTTTTCTTTTTATATTTTCCTGCTTCTTCCTAAAGCCCGGTGAAACCATAAAGATGAGCTCGCCAAGGACATCTTTACTCTCCAGCATATCAGGTCTCATAGATGGAATATAAACACTAAGAGACGTCTCAAAAAGTATCTTCGCAGGAAGACTAGGCTCACTTATCTTCACATCCTCAATAAACAGATTAACACGTGAGTAAGCATCTCTTTCACTATATCCTAGTTTCTCCAAGAGAAACCACAGCACAAATAAGTAAATCGTCTTTAGCAAACTCGTTTTTCCAACCGCCGGACCTCCAGCAAATGCTGCCACAGTTTTTGCCATTGTGGATGACCTAAAATAAGTATTTCTTCTAGTAATAAAATTAAATTTTAAATGATGAAGTTAATGAACACAGCATAAATGTTTTTCTAATGCAAATATAAAAAATAACAATTTCGGGAATATCGATAAGGTTTTAAGGAAACAATAAAAATAACGTTTCAAAAAATAATTTCCTAAACTTCAGGAACCATTTCAATAGCTTTAACAGGGCAAACACTGGCACAAATTCCGCATCCTTTGCAATGATCATAATCAGGATACACTCTCTTTGGTTTATCGTTTTCGAATTCTGCCTTCATTGCCATATCAGGACAGAATGCAACGCAGGTTAAACATTTGACGCATTTGTTTTCATCAATAACGGGTCTAAAAGACTTCCAATCACCAGTCTTGTATTCCGTACTAAACTTATAAGGAATGCCAGCAATTGGCAATTCTCTCCATTCGGGTAATTTCTCACCGCTCATATTACTTCACCCAACAACTGCTTGCTTATAAGCCTCTTTAACTAATTCAATATTCTTATTTATAACATCCTCTGAATACCTTTCTCCGAAGAACTCTTTTATAGCCTCAATTATGTGATCTATTTTTACGAATTTTTCATCAGTTGCCTTACAAAATGCACCAAGCAAAGCAGTATTTGTGATAGCACGACCTAGAATCTTAATAGCGAGATCACGAGCATTTACAGTACAAACCTTGACAGATGAAGGAATATTGAATTTTTTCCTTAATTCCTCGGGAGACTCTGAAGAATCGGCGACAAGAATACCATTTTCCTTTAATCCCTCAAGAGCGCGATTGATCAAAGTTCTATCAATAACAACTACAATATCAGGGCGCTCAATAGAAGCATGAATACGAATTGGTTTATCACTAATTCGAGCAAATGCTGTCACAGGCGCGCCACTACGTTCGGGACCGAAGAATGGGAATGACTGAGCATTTTTTCCAGCATACATCGCAGCTAGTGCCAGGAGGCGTGATGCCGCCCACACTCCTTGGCCTCCCCTCCCGTGCAACCTAACTTCAATCATTGTCAAGTCCATACACCCCTATTTTAAAAGAGATAATATAGTAAGTAAGTCTATAAACACAATGTTTGTTTCGAATTGTAGTTTGGATATGTGTTTGGTCTGGTTTCTTTTAATATACAGGTTAATCATGAGAGTATAAATTTGAGTGGTTCATGGTTAAATTGAGTAAACGAAAGCTTGTTACTGGAAGAAAAGGACGTAAAGTCTTGGTGGTGTTGTGTGAAAATAAGAGTAGGGGTGAAATTAAGGAGCAAGATAAGCAACAAGGTTGTTAAGATATCTGCATTATTGAATTCTGGCTATGAGTCAGGGGAACCGGAGATAACGCTACCTCAGAGGCTTACTGAAATATTGGTTTTTTCTTCCTGGAAATGCAAGAATTGTAACTGTTAGGGTTTCTGGTGGACTTGTTACTGAGATTTTTATTTCCAAAAAGTGCTGAGCTTGAGCTTCTTGATGATTTTGGTAATGTATTACGTAAAATCCTAGTCGACATGTCTATTTCTGATTTCGAAAATGAAGTTCTTATGGGGGATGTTGCTATTAATGCACTTGATATAGAAGTTGTATCTTTTTCTTGCGGTCTACGGAGATTAAGAGGTGAAATTGTAATTAGACAAAGTGCGAGTTCGAAGACTTGGTAATTAAATAATTTTGGAGAATTTTGATTGCCTGTTTTAAATGCTTTGAAATGATTGAGTTTGAGGTGCTACTATTTTGATTATTTCCAGATTTGTATTTCTGATGATTTTCTAATTTTCTTTCCGAGTTCGTCGCTTAGGCACCATAATCCTTTGTATGGATCTAGAATTACTATTCCAAGGCTTGAAGCTAGCTTGTCGCTTATAATAACTTCGTCTTCTCCGGGGAGAATGGTTGCAACTGCCTTTATTTCTTCTGTTGTTCTGTCTGGTAATATTAACTTAACTGAAATGTCTTCATCAACTCTTATTCCAGACGTGGCACCACCGCCTGCGACGCGGTATTCTGCAATGCTTGTTCCACTAATATCAAGGATTTCTGCTAGTGATGGGGGAATTAAAATTTCAGGGTCTTCTGCTTCGAAGCCGCTGTTTACTAAGGCAGAAGTGATTACTTCAGTGTTTCTTGCTTTTATCTTTAGTTTTACTCTTACTCCCAAATCTGTACACCCGTATTAGTTTAATTTTGCCGATTCTTCTTTTCTTCATATTATCCCCCTATAAAGAAGGGTTGTTCTTAAAATTTAATACACCTTCAAATGACTCCATTGTATTCATGATATTTTGTGATTTTTACTCTGTTTTGGTAATCAAGCAAATAAGTTTTATAGGAGAAAGTTTTCTTTTGGACTTTTATCGATGAAGAAAAACTAATGGAGATTGTGAAGAAGAAAACGCCTAAGGGTTCTCGTTGTTGAATTGATAAAGGATTCTGATTTAAGGCTTTCATATGATTACTTAATTAAGAAAGGATACCAAGGAGGATATTGCTTAGCTTAGAAGAGAGATTCGAATGTGGAAGAGGATATTATTAGATACATTGACACGAAATACGAAGCATTAGATAAGAGAGTAGATGCATTAGATAAAAAGAATTTCATTATTATGATGAGGTTTATAAGAATGAAATAAAATTCATTAAAGCTTTACAAAATGTCTAAAGTTTCATAAATTGGTTGGTGATGAGTGTTACCACTGCTGAAACATGATGAAAACGCCACCGACTGATCTTCAAATTAAAAGGTTTACCAAATATTATGATTAATTTGTAGTCTTTTGGGAAAGGAAATCGATGTTTACTAGTTATTATATGCTGATTTAAAGTCATGTTTGGTGCCAGGGTTATTAATTAATGTCTGATATTAACGAAAATAAGTGAGAAAGAATGAATTTCTAGAGACTATGATGTAAAACATGTTTAATGATGAGTTAAAGAATGTTATGGAATGCTATAGAAAAGTGAATGTATCTGGTTTAGAGATTCTACGAAAGAAAAAGAATATGATAAGGAGTGTTAAAGTTCATCAAGGTACAGTAATTATTGAGTTATATCCTTGCGATAATGTAGATGTGACGTTTGTTCATCATGTGATTAAAGAATATTCGTCTCTTCGGATGCGTATTCCGTTAAATAGGAAATGTTTAACAACACTAATTCTGACCAAAGAGGCATTTAAAGGAAAAGTGATGTTAATGAAGGAGAGATATTTTATATCACTAGTTAAATTTAAACGAATTCTGGAAGAAATGAAATGCACGGATCATAGTTTTGAATATTGTTTTTTAGAGACTTCAATTTCAAGGAGAGAAGCAATTTTGTGCTGGGTTTTTTGTAGTTTATTAGCAATTGAAAATCTTTTCAGTACTCTTCCGAGGCGGATTAGGAAGGTTATTAAGAAATATAAGATTGAGCTTAAACCCAACATTTATTTTGGAAATGATGTTATGTTAGGTATAACGGCAAAGATGGAGCGAGCGTTTTTCTTAAATGTTTCGATTAAGAGAGTGATAAATGAGTTAGTTAGTAATGAGTATCTTCTTAATTTTCTGTTTGATCATGTAAGCATTCACATAGTGGATGTAATTCAATCATTATTCATTTCAATCAAACCAAGATTTATTATTTAGGCATGTTTTATTAGGTAAAAAAGGATGCTTAAAGAAATAAAATTCTTGTGCAAACTGTATGATATTAGTCCAAATCCTAGAGTAGGTCAGCATTTCTTGATATCAGAGAAAATTTTGAAAGTAGAGGTAGAATGTGCGGAAATTACAGAGGATGATGTAGTTTTGGATATTGGAGCAGGTTTTGGATATCTTACTGAAATGCTCGCGAAGAAAGCAAAAAAAGTCTATGCTGTTGAGAAGGATCCAAAAATTGCTGAAGTATTCAGGTGGCGACTTGGAAGTTTTATTAAGCAGGGAAAAGTAGACCTTATAATAGCAGATGTACTTAAGATAAGTTTCTCAAGAGACATAACAAAAGTTGTTTCGAATCCTCCCTATCACATAATCTCCGACATAATCATCAAAGTTTTAAAGGAACTATTTACGTTGAATACTTTTAAATTAGCGGTGATGATTCTTCAAAAAGAATATGCAGAAAGATTATTAGCAGGTCCAGGTGACAAGAATTGGGGGAGAATTGGAGCATGTTTTAGGTACTTTGCTGATGGAGAGATTGTATTACATGTTCCTAATGACGCATTTTGGCCACAGCCAGAAGTTGATTCTGTTTTAGTAAGATTTTGGCCAATACGAATGAAGCACATAATAGACTTTAACACTTACGAGAAAACAACAGCAATCTTATTTACTGCCGCACGAAGAACATTAAGGAAAGTTCTGACGCATTATTTACGGCACAAAGATGTAGACATAAAGTACGTGATTGAAGAAATAAAGCGTAAAGTCGATATAAATAAGCGTGTTAGATCCTTAACGGTTAAGGAGATCGAGGAAATTGGTTTCATTTTTAAGGAAATGGGTATTATCTGAAAAATCAAGTTATTGGAAAATATGAGATATATTATTATTCAAGATGCAAATTGCTTGTTAATAAAGCATTATGTCTGAGAGAGAAATTTTAGTGTGATTAATTATTTGCGCTTCCTTAATGAAATGAACGCTGGATGTTGATGTTATTGTATTCTTTAGTGGAATTTTGTTGTTTAATTTTTAATCACTACCATACATCTTTGAATTCAGGTGAAAACATGTTAAAAAGAGCATTTATAATCGCGGAAGTTCTAGAAAGAGAGCTCAAAATAAGCAAAATTAAATTGAAAATTTACGAAAGGAAGGAAAAGGAATTTGAATCAAAATACAAAATGGATTCAAGTGAATTTCTCAAAAAATTTGAGTCTGGACAACTTGGAGATGACGAAGACTTTTTTGTATGGTGGGGATACTTAAAAGCTTTGCGTACTCTGAAGGAGCGAATTGCGATTCTTGAAAGTGAGTTGCAGAGACTTCAATAATTACACTAGGTCATGTAGAAACGAAGAATATCAGAAATAGAGTGTGGTTCAGCATATGCTTGTTCATCATGCTTCAGCAGGTGGTACATTCATCATTCTGTACTTTTAAGAGTTGGAAAAGATTTATTTTTAATGTCAAACTCAATAACATTTTTGTTAAAGATTTATCACAAAAATGAACTCACATAAGATTTGAAAGTGTGTTTGTTCATATGTCCAAGAAAATCATCTATGAGTTTGATGGAAAGACATTGTTTGGAATTACACATCCCGGACTTGAAACTGGCTTTATTAACGAGGTTAATAGATGGCTGAGAGCGAAGTCACAAGTCTTAGCACATGGATTTGTTCTCGTAAAATGTAAAAATCTCGAAGAACTCATATATTTACTTACGAAAATAAGAACTCCCTTAATGTTTGGTATTCCAATATTTGTCTGCGAGCTTGAGAAAGTTACAGAGAGTGGAATTCTTTCATGCATCAAAGAAGCACATCAGACGTTTGAGAATTTCGTTAATAATCACAATTTAAAAGGATTATCCATTGCTTTTAGAGGAATAAGAAGATCTTTTCGTTGGTTAGATAAACAAGTTTTTAAGCATGATTTCACAAGCGTAAGACTAACAAAGATCACTGCGGATGAATTATTGAAAAATTACTCTTTTAAAGTGAATTTAAAGAAGCCGGATATAACCTTTGTTTCAGGTGTCTTTGGAAATCTATTTTTTATTCTTTGGGCTTTGATAGAAAACGCAAATAAGGCTCGTAAATATAGAAAATATGTTCATCCAGCAGGGTTAAGTCCGTCTGCTGCGGCATCTGCAGTATTTCTTCGAGAAAAACAAGACTTATATGATCCAATGTGCGGCTGCGGAACAATTCCTCTCGAGGCATTTTGCATCTACAGTAATTTCTCTCTTATTGCGGAGATAGGAAAACCTGTAATTTTATTGTTATCAAAAATGTATTGAATATAGCTGAAGACAATAATTAATGAAATCAAGGAGTAAGTAAAAGTACCAGCAATCAGAATCGCGGGAATTGATATTTCCGCGAAATACATCAAACAAGCTGTAGAAAATTACGAGATTTTAATCAAGTTAATCAAGCAATATGTGGATTTACAGTACGATATAAAGTTTTTCGTATCAAATGTGTTGCATGAAGACCCGGAAATTGAAGTATCAAGAATTTTGGTTAATCCACCATATGGAATTCGTTCTGCGAGAATTAAAGCACTTCCGAAAATTTATTTATCACTTGCTACTTTTGCATACAAGGCGTATGCAGAGTATTTAGATGTGTTCACAGCGAGGCCTGATGTACTCATTAATGTATTAAAAAACTACTGGAGTATTGAAGATAAATTAAGAAGCATGCTTGGTGACTTATTGGTAACATTAATCTTATCAGAAAGAAAGGAATAGTATGGTGGGGGAATAAAAGTGTTAGAAATAGATCTAGCACAATGTAAAAAACTCGCGAAAGTTCTAGTGAACATAAAAATAAAACCAGATTCATTCACAAATCCAGAGTACTTTCCGCCAAGTAATGAACCAATAGAAAGCGTTATCAATTATTTCTTCTTCATGGTTGCAATAGATCATAGAACAAGTTTACCTGGAAAGCTATTTGAAGGATACGTTGATGGAAAACTTTACCATGGCTCTGATTTACTTTATCGCTTGGGTATGATAAAATATGAGGAGAATCCAGATTTCTTTTCCCCAAGGAAAATGAGCAAAATGACTATCGAGGATGTTAAGAAGTGGTTAAGTGTAGACGAACCTAGAAGAATTGTCATACATGATCCAGAAGTAAGAGCATTTTTATTAAGAGATGCCGGAATAAAATTGCTAAAATTGTATGATGGAAGTTTTCTTAATTTAATTCAAGAATCAAAAGGCTACTTATACTCTAAAATAGATGGTGGATTTATTGAGCGTTTAAGAGTCTTCCGAGCATACGAAGATCCTGTTGAGAAAAAGCCTTTTTTGCTCGCAAAGTTTCTAGAACGCCGGGGATTGCTCAAAATTAAGGATTTAGAAAACATGCAAGTACCAGTTGATAATCATCTTGTTCGAGTTGCATTGAGAACCGGAATAGTTAACGGAATTGAGAAACTAAGCGATCTCTTTATGTGGAAGCGAGAAGCAACACGTGAAGAGGATATTATAATTAGGTTAATCATACGCAGAGTGTGGAAAATTATTTCTGAGATAAGTGGAATTAATCCAGGTGTGCTTGATGATTTCTTATGGATGTTTGGAAGAAAAACGTGTATACGTGAAAAACCATTATGCGAAGAATGTGTATTAAAAGATTTATGCAAAGCATACCCTGATTCTAGTAGAAAGCAATTAAATGAACATCTTTATTATGACACATGGTATTATTAAAATTATGTGAAATCTTCGCTTTGTGTTGGTCTAGCTGATAATCTTACCTTAACTACATATTTGGTTTTTCCTCGAATAATTCCAACAGAAATCCTATCACCTGGCCGCTTAGTGTACAAGACATCAATAAATTCATTTGGCGATCTTATTTGTACGCCCTCTATTTCAATGATTACATCTCCAGGTTGAATTCCAGAGAACGCAGCTGGCGACTCCGGCTCAACATCAACTACTAATGCTCCAAATGGAACAGAAATTTGATAATAAGCGGCAATTTGAGGATTTAATCCAATTAAAGCGGCTCCAAAATATGGGTAAATCACACGGCCATATTTGAGTACATCACTAACTACTTTTTTAATCGTGTTTGATGGTATCGCGAAACCGATTCCTTGCGCATAAGGAATGATTGCCGTTGCCATTCCTACAACATCTCCACTCAAATTAACTAGAGGTCCACCACTATTACCAGGATTTATCGCTGCATCAGTTTGAATCACATTATGCAATACACCATACTGAGTTCTTATACTTCGTCCAACAGCACTTATAACTCCCATAGAAACTGTTCTTCCAACACCTAGAGGATTTCCTATTGCTAAAACTATTTGACCTGGTTTTAATTTACTAGAATCTGCTAATTTTAGCGGTTTTAATTCTACATCTGCTTTAATTCTAAGAACTGCTATATCCGTATACGGGTCTCCATATAATGCTTGTCCCTTTACTCGGGTACCATTTGGTAATATCACATTTATGATCTCCATCTGTCTGATGTTATGAAATGCCGTGATAATTATTCCTTTATCTACCACAAAACCCGAGCCAATACCCATTCTCGTTGGGATGGGCTCAAGGAACATATTATATTCGATATCAATTGTTTGTATAGAAACAACGCTTGAAAGGGCTTTTTCAACAACATCAACTAACTTTGTTTCGAGTTCTTTTAGGCTCAATATTTGCACCCAAATTTTATGAATATTCCTTGAATTATATAAACCAATCAATTGATATAATTACGTGTATTTGTTCTAATTTACATTTAATAAATTCTAGCAATTATGCGATGCTCAGGATACCTGTACAGTCTACTGCGAATTTTCTCGTTTTCTTTGAGCATTAATTTGGTTAAAAACTAATGCAGATCATTCTGTGCAATTTCAAACTCCTAAAATATGCTCAATTTAGCAATTAAATAGATGAAAAGCAAGAAAAGTTCATAAAGCACAAAAGAGTAAACAAGAGCAACCGTAGCTAACGCCACACAAAAATGATTTAAAACTGAGGGCAATTCGGGGGAGCCTGTCTAAACCTTGAGGTCGACTACGCTATGCAGGAAAACCACATCAAAGAGCGTATTCCTCCTTATGCTAGGAAGTCTCGTGTTACCATAGAGTAGACTATTCGTATTTTGCATGAAGCTAGTT
>JAHKLH010000041.1 GCA_029856635.1 Candidatus Njordarchaeota archaeon | reverse complement strand
TCTAATTCATTCAATAAGAGTAGATGCAGCTTCATGGATTAAGAACATGGAAGTTCTCATTAACAAGGTTCGCGGTGTGAATATTTCAAATGTTTTAAAAGACTATGACGAAGCCATAAAGCTAAAGCGAGAGATACTTGCGAAGAACATAGAATTAATGAAATTATATGAAAACATAAATTCATCATTAAGCAAACTACTAGAACCAATTAGAGTTTCCTTAGCCAAGGACGAGACTTCAAAGTAATGACAATTTAAGACACAACGAATTTAAGCATAGTTTTCTACGAGATTTTGCTTTTCCTAAATTTTAAAGCTGCCTCAAGGAAAGCTAAATAAATTGGCGATGGTTGCCATAGTCTACTCTTGAATTCTGGATGGAATTGGACGCCAACGAAGAAGGGATGCCATGAGATTTCAAACCCAGCAATTTTCCGATCTCTCGTGTATGAGTTAACAATGTATCCTTTCTTCTCCATATCTTTGACATATTTTTCAATTATGTGATATCTATGGCGAAATCTTTCACGAATTATTTTTCTTTTATACGCTTGCCAGAGTTTTGTTCCTTCTACAACCACGATGTCTAATGCACCCAATCTCATAGTTCCTCCTTTTTCTTTGATTTTCTTTTGTTCCGGTAGTAAATCAATGACTGGATACGGTGTATTTGGATCAACTTCTGTTGTATTTGCTCTCTTCCATCCCATAATCTTTCGTGCAAAAGCCACAGTGCCTAATTGACAGCCGAAACAGATTCCCAGGAATGGAATTTTCTTTTCTAGTGCTATCTCTGCTGCTCTAATCATTCCCTCCGTAGCTCTTTTCCCGAATCCAGGTGTTAGCAAGATTCCGTCAAACGAAAGAAGTTCTTCTTCATTTAAATTCTCTGCGTCAACAAGCTCTGTTTTAACCTTTACGCTCAAGTGAACACCAGCATGTAATAATGCTTCGCGTATACTTATGTATGCATCCTTGTGAGCAACATATTTTCCAACTAATGCGATTTTGATTACATCCTTTGCATTTTTATATTTATTGATTAAATCAGTCCACATCTTAATGGATTTCTGATCAATTTTAGGGTTCTTAAACTGTAATCTTTTCAATATTAATTCATTCAATTTCTGCTTCATGAACAATAGCGGTATTTCATAAACGAAGTCCACATTGGGATTAGAAATCACCGCATCAGGCGAGACGTTTGAGTAAAGAGCGATTTTTTTTCTAGTCTTTTCGTCCAAATCTCTCTCAGCCCGACAAATAATTACATCGGGAACAAGTCCTGCTTGAAGTAAACGCTGAACAGAATGCTGAGTAGGCTTTGTTTTCAATTCACCTGTAGTTGGCAAATATGGTAAATATGTCACATGAACAAGCATGAAGTTCTCTGGCCCAATTTCTAGTCGTAATTGTCTTAACGCTTCTAAGAAAATCATTCCCTCAATATCTCCAACAGTTCCTCCAACTTCGATGATTAAAACATCACACTTCATTCTCTTAGCAACATCTGTTATTCGTCTTTTAATTTCATCAGTAACATGCGGTATCATTTGAACAGTTTTTCCAAGATACTCTCCATGTCTTTCCTTCAAGATCACACTTAAGTAAACTTGACCGGATGTGATATTGAATGATGGATGAACAAAATCACCTGTGAATCGCTCATATGTCCCCAAATCCTGGTCCGTTTCCGCAATACGAAATTTCCAACCAGGCACAGGTTCAAACTCCCAGACCTCCTCGCAAACGAAATTCTCACCATGCTCAAACGGACTCATAGTTCCCGCGTCTGTGTTAAGATATGGATCGATTTTAATCATGGCCACTTTTAAACCATGCCATTTGAGAATACGAGCAATACTAGCTGCAACATGACCTTTCCCTATTCCACTCATCACTCCACCAGTCACGACTATCATTTTTGTCATATTTTATCTCTCATTTACTCTAAAAAAGAAATGCTTGCTGTGATTAAAAGCAGTGAGAATATCTGTGAGGTTCCCCACTTGCGGACAGTTCCGGACAATTATTAACAATTTTTTCTCCGGTGTCCGCAAGCGGGTTGGGTTCTCAGTAGGTGCTTGACCCCCACATCATCGAACCCCACATCACCCGCATCTTTTTCCTCATAAGGTTTGTCCTCTAATGATTGCTAACTGCAATTAATTAATTTCACATGAGATGACATTAGTTAGGGGTAAATAATGAGGTCTAAACAAGTGTGTGCTGAAGTTGAACTAGGAAAGGGAGAAAGAAAAATCAAAGTACGCGCACTTGTTGATACTGGGGTCAGTAGAAGTGTGATTTCTAAAAAAACTTGCAGATGAGCTAGCGAAGAGAAAACTCGCAGTTATAGTGCCATTGGAAAAACCATATTATTTATGAACTGCAGATAAAAATGGTAAAGTCAAAATTATTGAACGTTGCATAATTAATGTGGTTTTTCAGGGCGTGGAAGTTCCTGGTGCAGTTTTCGAAGTTACTGAAAATTTGAGAGAAGATTTAGATTTAATCATCGGTGTCCAGAAATTGATGCATGGGACATAATTTTTACACCAGAAGGACCAAGACCGAGAAAAGTACCAATAGAGTTTGAAATCATATAAACTTACTCGCGTGATAATCAACTAAAACATCATATCTTCCTTCAACAGAATTAAGAAATAACTAGCTTAGCTTATCCTTAATTGCGTGTAGAATCTCTTCAAGGCAAATAATCAACCAAGCTATATTTGGTTTCATATATGTTAAACTAGAATACGGGGGGGATTATGAGATTACCACGAAGAATCGAGATTGAAATCAGTGACTTTGATTTTAAAGGCTATGGCATGGCAACATGGAAAGGAACATTAATTTACGTTATTAATGGAATTCCTGGAGAAAAAGTTCGCTGTCACTTAGTAAACTGGCGAAAGAGGATTTATGTGGCTGAGGAAATTCTTGAGCAAAGTAAATATAGAATCAAACCTCCATGCCCTTTTGCTCAAAAATGCGGATGTGACTGGCAACACATTTCATATGATGCTCAATTGCTGTTTAAAGAAAAATTCGTTGAAAAAGCTTTTTTCGGAATCGAGGAGGCAACCTATAACAAGATAATCCCGGCAGTAAAGCAGTGGAATTATCGAGGGAAAACTGAACTTGCTTTTTCCAGATTGGATGGAAAAGAATTAAAACTTGGCTTTAGAGAGCGAGGAAAATTCTGGAAAGTGATCGATCTTGAAGAGTGTTTAATACAAGAGGAAGGAATGAACAAATTAATGCGCGAGGTTAAGGAATTCGTTAGAGAAAAGGATTATAGTGCTTGGAATCCGTGGAGGCATAAGGGATTTTTGCGTTACTTGGTTCTGAGACACAGTACAATTGGAGAACACATGATGAATATTATTACATCATCTGAAGGACAATTTCCTCTTAAGGAACTTCATGATTCATTTTCTACAAAGCCCGAGTCCTCGTTTTGGTCAGTATCAGATTCTGTCGCAGATGTGGCTTTTGGAGAAATCAAGAACAAAATTGGAAAAGATTACATTGTTGAGAAAACATTAGGATATGAATTCGTTATACTTCCATATAGTTTCTATCAGACTAATCCGTATCAAGCACCAAAGCTTTATGAATTGGTTAGAAAATACGCTGAGGAAGGGGGAAAATTGGCTATTGATTACTATGCTGGCTCAGCAGTGATCTCAATCGTATGTTCTGACTTATTCGAAAAAATCGTTGCTATAGAAGCAGAGGAATATAGTGTTAATGCGGCAAAAATTAACTTGGAGAAGAATCAAGTAAAGAACGTTGAAATAATGCATGCTGAAGTCGAAGATACAAAAGGAAAATTCAGTAATGTTGATGTTGCATTTGTCGACCCCCCGCGCGCTGGGCTCTCAAAACATGCGATGAAAGCACTTATTTCTGCAGAGCCAAAAAGAATAGTTTACGTAAGTTGTAATGTGGTTAGTATGGCGCGAGATATCAGGATTCTGAGAATGCATGGTTATAAACTTATTGAAATAACGCCAATTGATATGTTACCTCAAACTCATCATCTTGAGTTAGTTGGCCTTTTAGAGAAAAAGTAGCTGTGTATATTAGAAGTGTGTAATAAATGAAACCAATTTTATTCATTTACAGTAATGATGAGGAAAACATAGTTTCTCTTGGGAGATTAGGTCTCTTGATAAATATCCTGGTGCCGATTAAAATCTCAAAGGAATCCTTAGACGAGATAGTAGATTCTTGCATGCGAATAGCAATACTTGAATTTGAACAATTCGAAAATTGGCTAGCTCAGATACTTCTAATACTTCGGGATTATATTCCAGAAGTATACGTTATTTCGCGTGAGAAAATTCATGCAGAAGGTGTAAAGTGGATTAAACTTGTATCAGATTCGCAGGCGGAGAATGATCAACTCAAGGCAATAATTATTGATAATGAAAAGCATGCAGAAATATTTGGATCTGAGAATTTATTTGCAGTGCTAAAGCGATTAGATCTAGAAAAGATTCAAAAATTTTCTCAGAACACTTTTGCAATTGCAATTCCTTTTGATGAGTTATTCGAGCATGATAAAGTCTTGGTGGTTGATAAAGATCGCATATACACCTTAACGCTTTCTGAGTACATGGAAAAATTCTCACAGAGAAAAGATGAGTTTATTCTTGTTGATGAGCTAGAAATTGGACTTCTTCTTGAAAGAGCCGAGAAATTCTATCTTAAAGCACAAAGTGAGGAAGAAGAGGATCTTGTAGAAGCACGCATTGGCTTTAGCTTGTTGGAATTAGTAAAGTTATTTAGATTGAGTTGACTGCTCATTGCTATAATGAAGTAAAATTAGTGAAAAAAGTAAGTTTTGTAATCATTAAAATCAATAATAAATCAGCGAAGTTATTTGATTGTTTCAATAATTAACGAAGCTGCTCCTCCACCGCCATGACAAATTGAAGCAACTCCTCTTTTTCCATCATAATCATGAAGGATGTTAATTAATGTTACGAGAATTCTGGCTCCACTACAACCGATTGGATGTCCTAATGCAACGGCTCCGCCTCGAATATTCAATTTTTCGTGGGGAACTTTAAGCAATTTTGTTACTAGTGCATTGGTAATTGCAAAAGCCTCATTTACTTCGTAGTAATCGATATCATTAATTTCCAAGTGATTTCTCTCAAGAAGTCGTTTAATGGAATGAACTGGTGCCTCAAGGAAATCTTTTGGATCATTAAAATAAAGCTCCCAATCAACAATTTTAGCAAGTGGTTTCAAATCATGCTCTTTTACCGCTTTTTCAGATGCTAAAATTAGTGCCGCAGCACCATCAGACAATTGCGATGCATTGCCGGCAGTTATTATTCCATTTTCTGCAAATACTGGCCTAAGTTTACCTAATTTCTCTAATGAAGTATCGGGTCTTATTCCTTCATCATAATCTAACATGCTATTAGGCGAAGTTCTTATTGGTATGATTTCCTTTTTGAATTCTTCATTCCTTGTTGCTTTTGCAGCACGCATGTGTGAATGGTATGCAAAATAATCTGCATCTTGTCTTGTAATTCCATACTTTTTGGCAGTTTCTTCAGCCAAGCATCCCATAACTTTGTCGTATATGTGATCCCACAGGCCGTCGCACGTCATTGAATCAATCAAAGTATAACCACCCAGTGCTTTTGGGACAAATCTTAATCCCCAGCGTGCATCCGCTGAAATCAAAAATGGTGCACGTGACATTGATTCCATTCCCCCAGCAATCACAATATCGTATTTTCCAGACTTAATGAGTTCCGCACCAAGAATTACCGCAACTAAACCTGATGCACAGACTTGATTAACTGTAAATCCGCCAATTTTTGGAGAGATTCCAGCCCTTATCGCAGCTAATCTTGCGGGATTTTGACCGCAACCTGCTTGAATAACCTGTCCCATTATGTAGAATTCAATATCTTGCGGCTCTAATCCTGCACGCTTAATTACTTCCTTTATTACAATGCTGCCAAGTTCAACTGCTGAAAAATTCCTCAAAGATCGGCCGTATTTGCCAATGGGTGTTCGAACAGTGCTAACTATGAAAACGTTTGACAAAGTTTGCACCATAATTTTGTAAATAATTTAGTTTTTGTTCTGATTTATACTTTCATTTTTCTCTTGTATTTGCAGCGAGCTTTTGGTTTTTTCTTTTTTAAACTCTTGAAACATATTAGAGGATGTTTATGTCCGAGCCTGAAAGACATTGGGCTGAAGCAATAGCAAATCAAATTGTGAAGTATTGGGGTGATGAGCTCCGAGAACCCGTGGTTATAAATGGAGGATTAAGTGTCTCGGGACTTCAACATGTAGGGCGGCTTCGAGGTGAAATTATTTTAGGTGATGCGGTAAGAAGGATTTTAGAGGAGGAATACGGATTAAAGGTTAAGCAGTATCTTACACTTTATACGCAAGATGAGTGGAAAGGTAAGCCATCGCAATTGAAAGCATATCCTAATCTTGAGGAGGCTAAAAAGTATATTGGTTGGCCTTTAGCAGCATTGCCTGACCCAAAAGGATGTCATTCTTCATGGATAGAGCATTTCTGGGAACCATTTGGATCTGTATTAAATGAATTTGCAAAGGAGGTAAATGTAATCACTACAACGGAGATGTATAAGACAATTCTCAAACCCTTTGTAATTGAAGCATTAAAGAAGAGGGAAAAGGTAATTAACATACTAAATGAGTTCAGAGCAAAGAAGCTTCCTGAAGATTTCATTCCTTATTATGCCAGATGTGAAAATTGTGGAAAAATTAAAGCAAGAGTTACTCATTTTGATTTAAACACAGAAAAGATTGAATATCACTGTGATTTCTGTGGATATTCAGGAACAACCACTTTGGAAAATGGAAAATTGCCCTGGCGTGTTGAGTGGGCGGCAGTATGGGGTGCATTAAATGTTTCTTTTGAACCTTTTGGCAAAGATCATGCAACACCTGGAGGATCAAGAGATGCTGCTAAGAAAATTGCTACAGAAATTTATGGAATAAAACCACCATTAGGGCAACCCTATGAGTGGGTTTCGCTTATTTTGTCGAGTCCTATCGAAGTGGTTGAAGGTGGTAAGAAAAGGAAGAAGAATAGAATTGTGATGCATAGTAGTGATTTCATAGGCTTTACTCCTCGTGATTGGCTAGAAGTAGCAGAGCCGGAAGTTTTACGTTATTTGTATTTACGTGTTACACCCATGCGTGCTGTTGCATTAGGATTACATTTAGTTCCGCAATATACAGAGGAATTTGATAGATTTGAATCCAAAATTTTTTCTGGTGAGGCTAGGAGGGATGAAAAGAGATTATATTCACTTTGTTGGGTTAGGAAAGCTCCTGAAAGTAAACCATTTAGGATCCCGTATCTTCACGCGGTAATTCTGGTTCAAGCAATACTTGAGGAGGATGTAGATTCTTTGCTTCGAGAAGCTCTTAGCAGACTAAGGGCATGCAAGATGTTGACGAAATCTTTGTCTGATTTTGAATTACGATTAGCCAGAAGCCGACTTGTTAGAGCAAGGAATTGGGTTAAAAAGTATGCACCATCTCGTCTTCGTTTTGAAATAGTATCTGATGAGAAACTCAAAGAATTAGAAGATAAGATCAGAAGTATTCTCATGAATTTCAAAGAGTATTACAAGGAGCTTGTTGAGAACATCTCAAAATGCGAATGGAATCCAGATGCAATAAAAGAAGCTATGGTGAAAGTAACTTCTAAGCTTGGAAAAAGTGTTTCCGAATTCTTTGCTGGTCTTTACATGCTCTTTCTTGGCAAACCAGAGGGCCCAAGATTTGCGCCATTAATTGCATCACTATCACGCGAATTTGTTCTTAGTAGATTCAAACGGGGACTAGAGCTTCTGGGAATGTGAATCCAAATGGTAACAATTAAAGAAGCAATTTCGCGTTTGTTCTATGATTATACAATAGATCCCGCCTATGCGGAAATAATTATTGATTTGCGAGATCGATTTCTAAGAATTCCAGCTAATTTTGTGAAGTTTGAAGAAGACAAAATGTATGTTGATGGAACTTTACTACCTCAAAATAAAATTGTTGCTATAATCTATCAAAATGAATATTGGCTCAGAAGACCTATGAAAAAGAAGCCTATTGAGTATTACAAACCACGAATTCCATTAGATCTTCCAATAAGATTATGGCTTTATTATCCAGAGTTTTTTCTTCTTAGGTTTGCCTACATAATAATTAATCAAGTAGAGAAGAAACTACAAGAGAACCTGAATGAAGAGTGGTTCGAGGTTTTAGGCGATTTCGAAGAAGTAGTGATAAATGGAGAGAAATTTTGGATCATTAGGAAAGGTGTTTTTACTAATACATTATTTGTTCATTCAACAAGAACTATAATCAGAGCGAGTCCAAATCCAATAAGTTTTCGTGTGATAAAAGATGAACTTCAGTTTCAACGAATAACTATATATCCCGAATTAACACCAGTAAAATCTTATTTTGCTGTTGGCAGAAAAGCATTTGTATTTGAGGAAGGAAAAATAGAAAAGACAGAAATCCCTGGTTTTTGGCGTGACTTTTTGCTAATGTACTCGATTTCTTTAATTCAAAAAGGCATTAAATGGTACCTATTAGCGGCATCACCTAACATAACTAAAAGATTTCTGCTCAAGAAAGAAGAACAATCCTTAGCATTGCAATTAGGGATTCCCGCACTTAAACCAAAAGAGGACGGACTAACTGTTCGCGAAATTTATGAGGAAGACAAAAATAACATTATTAAAATATACGATTTTGATGTGATTTTTTGTAAAACAAATAATGATTTATCCTTTTGAGTGAGCGTGAAGAATAATGAAAAAAATCAAATGGTTCGCAAAAGAATTATCTCCGAATATGGATGGTGAAAGGGTTAGAGTTGCTGGCTGGGTCGTTCGTACGAGAGATTTGGGCAAAATAGTGTTCGTAATCGTTAGAGATAGTACTGGAGAATTTCAGTTAACATTCAAGAAAGGCGTAGTCAGTGACGAACTTCTAAATATTGCGAAAAAACTAACGACTGCATCAGCAATTATTACAGAGGGAGTCATTAGAAAAGCTAAAACTAAATTTGGATTTGAAATAATTCCAGAAAAAATCGAAGTGAACTTCTCAGCCACACCATTACCAGTGGATATTATTGGAGCAACGGAAACAGAGTTATCAAAGAGAATTAAATGGCGGACGCTTGATTTAAGACGACCAAAAGCAGTAGCGATATTTAAGATTAGATCGCTCGTGGTTGCAGCCATCAGAGAGTTCTTTATTAAAAACAATTTCGTTGAAATACACACACCATCCATAGGAATTTATTCAGCAGAGGGGGGTGCGGATGTTTTTGAGGTGAAATATTTCGATAAAAAAGCATACTTAAGACAAAGCCCCCAGTTGTATAAGCAATTACTTGTTGGTGCTCTGGAGAAAGTATTCGAAATATCCCCGGCATGGAGAGCTGAACCACACTGGACAACTAGGCATTTATGTGAATTTATTTCCGTTGACGCTGAGATAGCTTGGATAAATGGAATTGATGATGTTTTAGATGTCCTCGAAGATCTTATCATTTACACGCTTGAAAAAGTAAGAAAAGAAGGAAAGGGATGTTTTGAAACACTTGGCATAGAACCTCCTAATGTCCCATCAAAACCATTTCCGAGAGTTGAATATGAGGATGCTGTCAAATTACTGAAGAAAGCAGGCATACCATTAGAAGGAAAAGAAATTCCAGGAAAAGGTGAAGAATGGTTAGGAAAACATATTAAAGAAAAATACGGCACTGATGCATTTTTCATAATTCACTTTCCATACGAAATACGCCCATTCTACACGATGAAACTAGAGAAAAATGGAAAAACTCTCACCAAGAGCTTTGATCTAATTTATCGAGGACTAGAAATAGCATCTGGAGCCCAACGTGAGCATAGGTATGATGTTCTAAAACAACAAATCGTTGAAAAAGGATTAAGACCCGAGGCATTTGGATATTATCTTGAAGCATTTAAATATGGAATGCCTCCACATGGTGGTTTTGGATTAGGATTAGATAGGTATACCGCACGTATTCTTCAAATCGAGAATATCAGGGAAGTCATTCTTTATCCTCGCGATCCGCTCACATTAGAACCCTAACAAATAATCTCTTTTTATTAACTTTACTTAATTCTTTCTCACGATAACATTTTTGAATGCTATTTTATTATACTGGGATGACTAGAATGTCATCAGAAAAGAAAAAGAAGAAAAAGCCAAAAGGGTTGTATCTTCCTCCAAGTGGAGCAGGGCTTCTT
>JAHKLH010000040.1 GCA_029856635.1 Candidatus Njordarchaeota archaeon | reverse complement strand
TTACTATAGATATCAAAATGGATTAATGAGTCTTCTAATTGTCGTTTGATTATATTATGATAATATTCCACAATTTCCTCAGGTTGCTTTTGTTCTTGTATTGCACGTACCAGAATTGGGGTGCCATGACAATCACTACCACATACGTAAAATGCAGTGTAACCCTTACTTTTGAGAAATCGAGCGTGGATATCTGCCGGGAGGTATGTTGAACGTAGATGACCCACATGTAATTTTGCATTGCAGTAAGGCAATGCAGCCGTTATAATGAACATTTTTTCTTTAGCTAGATCCTTTCTATCTTCGAAAGGCACCACCATTTTATCTGACTTTTGAGAAAAAGACTTTCTCTTTTTAAATTTTTAAAGAGAATAAGCAATATTTTCGAATGCACTTAGACAGCCCCGAAAACGTACGATGTAAAATGACTACCCTAATTTAATACATGTCTCTTAGTAGTTTGTATTTTTTATTTTTACTGAATAGAATTGTGATATAAATGCACATGGAACATGTAACTCGAATTCCACTAACTGAGTTGGAGGCTAAAAAACTCTTAGAAAGATACGGAATACCTTTCCCAAAAAGAGGTATAGCAAGATCACGTGAAGATGCAATAAAGATTGCGAGGGAAGTTGGTTTTCCATGTGTTTTTAAGATATTATCTCCCGATATTATTCACAAAACAGATGTTGGTGGTGTTATTTTGAACGTTAGTAATGAGGAAGAAGCAGCAAAAGCATGGGATACAATAATGGAAAATGTTAAGAAAAAAGCACCTAATGCGCGAATTGAGGGAATTCTGATAGAGGAAATGATAAAGGGTGGCTACGAAATCATAATTGGAGGTCTTCGTGACCCCATTTTTGGTCCCGTTGTTATGTTTGGAGGCCTTGGTGGGATATACACAGAGCTCTTCGAAGATGTTTCATTTAGACTTGCGCCCATTGATGAAAAAGAAGCAGATGAAATGATAAAAGAGACGAAAGGATACAAAATTCTAATCGGCTATCGAGGAATGCCACCAGCAAACCTAGATTTAATCAAAAAGATACTCGTTACAGTATCCAAAATTATGGTAGATATTCCAGAGATACTTGAACTCGATCTCAATCCGGTTAGAGCGTTTCCAGACCGTGTTGTAGTTCTAGATGCAAAAATCATTTGTTCAAAGAAAATAAGTGTGTAATGGTGATTTTTTGAGAAAGATTCTTTTCCTAATAATTTTTGCGTGGATTTTTCTAGTGTTTATAATTCCATTAAGCGCCTGGATTGTAATTCATTATACTGGAGATACCATATTGGGTAGTTTCATGCGCGTTCTTATTCCAGGTTTAATTTTTGCAATATTTATTCTGATTTGGTGGCGACTGGTACTCATACTAACGAAATCAGAAATTCTTAGTTTTCGCAGGAGATATCCAACGGCAGTAGAACAGATAGAACGTCTTGAACGCGAGGAAATACAAAAATAGCTCCTGCTTTGAGTAATTCTTCTTTTGTACCGTGACCGCTCAACACGCCAATTGGCACACAACCAGCTTTTCTTGCAGCAATTATATCATATGGTAGATCGCCAATAACCACACAGTTATTCGGATTTACATTAAGAACCTTACATATTTTTAGTATTCCTTCTGGATCTGGTTTTGGCCAGAGAACATCATCTCTAGAAACAATTATATCAAAATATTGAATTAACGAGATTTTTTCCAGTACTTTATTGATAAATTCTCTACTATTTGATGAAAAAATTGCTGTCTTTAACGACATTTTCTTAATAGTCTTCAGGAAATGGCTTACGTTCTTTGTTGGAGTTATTGGATACTTAATTCCTTTCATTTCAAATTTGGTTATTATATCATAAACGGATTTTCTAACTCTAAAGAATTCACTTTGTGAAGAACATGTACGAAGTAAACATGATGTAATATCAACAAGGAAAGAACTACGGCGCTCAAGTACAATGCCCATTTTCCTCAGAAACTCATAAACTGCTCTCTTCATGCCGCTCCAGTCAATTTTGGGTGGATTGATTACAGTTCCGTCAAAATCAAGAATAATCGCTTTAATTAGCTTAAGTGAATCTGGAAGCCGTATTATTGCTGGCATTATTACTCGACCTAGTCAATCTAAGAAGGTTCATTCCATGCCTTTTCAATAATTTATAAAATGCATTCAAAGGAAATCCAACAATAGCAAAAAAGTCCCCATGAATTTCTTCAACAAAAAGTCCGGCTAAATCTTGAATTCCATAGCCTCCGGCTTTATCTAGTGGTTCGTCTGTTGTAATATAGTCTAATATTTCCGCATCAGATAATTCCATAAATTTGACGAGACTTCGAACAATTACGTAATCCCAAATCTTTTTTTCGATGTCATAAATGACAATAGAGGTATAAACTTCATGTGTTTTTCCAGAGAGCATTTTTAAAAACTTAAACGCATTATCCTTGTTTTGAGGCTTTCCAAGAATCTCTCCATCAACTACTACAACAGTATCTGCACTCACTATTAGTGCATTTGCTTTAACTCTATCTAGAATGCTATAAATCTTAGCTTTAGCATTCATCAGGACCGTCTTCTCTGGCGTATTAAAGATTTTTTCTTCTGCTTTTGGCTTTATAGCCTCAAAGGGAATACCCAAGTTTCTCAGAAGCTCTATCCGTCGTGGGGATGATGATGCTAATATGATTTTCTTTCTGGCCATTTTGTACTTACCAATAAATTTTCTCTTGTTTAAAGTTAAATTTAGCTAGTGTTAAAAACTATTTCAAAAGGTGTGGTAGTTTGGAATGTCGAAAGTTAAGGTATATCTAACGGATACCCTAACTGGAGAAAAAGTTGAATTAAAGCCCGTTGAGCCAGGTAAAGTAAAAATTTACTTCTGTGGTCCTACAGTTTACGATCATTGCCATATTGGTCATGCAAAAGCATATATTCAGTGCGATTTTCTTATTAGGCTTCTCAAATACCTTGGTTACGAGGTTAAATACATTAGGAATGTGACAGATATAGACGATAAGATAATAAAAAGAGCTCAAAGGGAGGGCAAAACACCCTTTGAGATTGCATACAAGTTCTATCGTGAATTTGCCGATGTTGAACGAGAATTAAAATTGATTCCGCCTGATGTAGAACCATTTGCAACAGCGCATATTCCAGACATGATTCAATTAATACAGACATTAATTGACAAAGGATACGCGTATGTTGGAAAAACAGCAGTATGGTTTCATGTTCCAAAATTCAAGGATTATGGTAAGCTTTCCAAAATAAAGCTAAAGGATCTTGTTGCTGGAGCGAGAATTGAGCCAGCACCAGATAAAAAACATCCAGCAGATTTTGCGTTATGGAAGTTTCAAAAACCGGGTGAACCAGCATGGCCATCCCCATGGGGCCCTGGTAGACCTGGTTGGCACATTGAATGTTCGGCCATGGTTTTGAAGCATTTAGGCGAAACGATTGATATTCATGGTGGGGGGGCGGACTTAATATTTCCACATCATGAGAATGAAATTGCTCAAAGTGAAGCGGCTACAGGAAAACCATTTGCAAATATATGGTTCCATGTAGGTCTCTTACAGATTAAGAAAGAGAAGATGTCAAAGAGCCTTGGCAATATTATTCCGGTTAAGGAAGTTCTGAAGAGGTATGATGCAGAAACTATTCGATATGCATATGCAACAACACATTTTAGGAAACCATTAGAGTTTTCCTGGGATCTATTGGATCAAGCAGAAAAATCACTAAATGGCTTATATTCAGTATTATTTGAGCTGGAAATAAATGCCTCAAAAGCTAAACATGGAGAGATTCGGAAGGAGATTAAAGAAGCTCTAGAATTCTTTAAGAATGAGTTTATAAATGCGATGGCGGATGACCTAAATACACCTAAAGCTCTTTCAGTTTTACATGAAATGGCTAATTATGCTAGAAAGAATATGAATAACTTCAATGCCAAAGAAATGAGAGAATTCGCTAAGCTTTTTAGGGAACTTGGATGGATTCTTGGTATTCTCCAGCAGTCTCTTGAGGAAAGAATTCAAGAATTTAAGAGGAGAGGAAAGATAGTTGATTTTGTCCCATCAGGGTATATTCAACATGAGATTGCAGGCAAATTTACTGAAAGATTAATTAAATTAATTGTGGATGTTCGTTCAGAGTTAAGAAAACGGAAAATGTATGACATTGCCGATAAGATTCGTGATGAACTAAGAAATATGGGAATAGTTCTTGAGGATATGAAAGAAGGAACACGATGGAAAATAATGAGAATATAGGTGAGAAGGATGCTAGGAGGTCTTAAAAAAGCTTTCGAAAGATTTGCTAAAACAATTGCAGAAAAAGAGCTCACTAAAAAAGATTTGGAGAATGCTTGCTGGACGCTTACACTTGAATTAATTTCTAGTGATGTAGCTCCAAAAGTGGCTGAAGAAATCGTTGAACACATAAAGAGGAAACTTATTGGTATTCGTGTAAAAAGATTTACCAGCGTGAAAAAGATACTACGTGATGCACTAAAGGAGTATTTAGAGAATTTGCTTAAAACTCCCGCACTGGATTTGGTAGAGTTAGCGTTAGAAAGAAAAAAGGAGAATCAAAGGAGGATAAAAGAGGGAAAGGCGTGGATACCATTGCGATTGCTCTTTTTGGGGCCAAATGGTCATGGTAAAACTACGACGATAGCAAAACTTGCTTGGATGTTTAAGAAAAGAGGATTTTCTGTTGTTCTAGCATGTTCTGATACGTTTCGTGCTGGAGCGATAGAACAATTAGAAACACATGCAAAGAGATTGAAGGTGGCATTTATTAAGAGACCTTATGGTTCAGATCCAGCAAGCGTGGCATACGATGCAGTGGCTCATGCATCATCAAAACGTAAAGATGTGGTATTGATAGACACAGCTGGAAGATTAGGTGGAAATATAGACCTGATGGAGGAGATGAGAAAAATAGCACGAGTCATAAAACCCGATTTAAAAATTCTTGTAGTTGATGCGCTGGGCGGAAATGAATTAGCAGAGCAAGCAAGACTTTTTAATGAACAAGTAGGCATTGATGGAAGTGTTCTTACAAAGGTTGATGCAGATCCTAAGGGTGGTGCTATAATTACTGTACTTTATGCTACACGAAAACCAATATTCTACATAGGAACGGGTCAGAAATATGATGATTTAGAACCATTTAATCCCGAAAAGTACTTATCATGGATTTTTGGGTAATTTTTTCTTAAATCTTTTAAGCAATATTGAAATTATCTTTATGGCAGATGCCGGGGTTGCCGAGTGGTAAGGCGCCGGCCTGCTAAGCCGGTGGCGTTACGCCTCGCGGGTTCGAATCCCGCCCCCGGCATTGAGCATAATAACTAGCTAGATTGAACCATAATTAGTTATTTTTTCAGTTAGAAGTGTTTTCTACGTTTTTATTTTAATGATTCTTCTTTTTTGAAAAAATGGGGTGTGAAGCATAAAAATGCAATAGAATGGGCGGGTAGTCTAGTGGTAGGACGCCGCGCTCACAACGCGGAGGTCGGCGGTTCGATTCCGCCCCCGCCCACTAATCCTTTTTCAAGAAACCTTGTTGTGCTTTAGTAAAAATAAATAGGTTTCTGTTAGACTAGCTTTGATGATAATGTGTGCTGAAACAGAGTTTGAAATTCTTCGAACGTTAATATCGAAAATGGATAAAGAACCTATAGAAAAAGTGTTGATGGAGTCTTTTAAATTAGCACATCCCGTAATTATTGGTAATCAAGAATTCATGAGATTGTCAGAGAAGAAGTTCAAATTAAGAGAAGCTAAGCTCTTGCTTAAGGTAATTTCATTTTGTCAGAAAATAGATCCTATGCATTTTAAAGAGATTATAGGGGATTTATTAGACATAATTTATCTTTACTGGTCTACAAAGAACCGTATTAGGAAACTAAAAAAAGCATTAAAGTTGAGAGTATTGATTTTTTCTATGATATCATCATTATTAATTGCTATCTCATTTGGTATTATGAACAAGATAAGTAGTGACATCTTCGCATTTAATAATGAATACTATTTGATGATGTATGCATTTTCCGTATTCATTATTTTTTCAGTAGTTAGTTTCATAATATCAAATGTTTTCTTTGAAACTTTGAAAACACGAGTTATGGTGATATTAATATCACTCATGGGAATGCTTACATATATAATTTTGACATCCTTTTTCTAAAACTTAATTGCATCTTAATGGAAATAAGAAAGAACGCTAAAAATTCATTTTTTAACTTGTTGATAAAAAAGTAAGAGACAAATTAAATGGAGAAAATCATAACTAAACGGAACCTCGAAAGATTCCTTTGTCTCATATTGTTCCTCACTATTTATTTAACTTTAAAATGCTCTAGGAAGTATATTAATATATGGCGGGGGAGAAAGCGGGGTAGCGCAGCCAGGTCTAGCGCGCCGGGCTCATAACCCGGATGTCGGTGGTTCAAATCCACCCCCCGCTACTAATTGTATCCTCGTCAAGTAATTATTTGGAAAATAGCAGTGGTTTTAATTCCCACTAGTTATAAATCGGTAAGCTGGAAAGTTAAAGGTCTAGTTTATTCCTAGTTATTTTCAAAGCGAGAAGCGGTTCTGAGAAACGTCAAGCTTAAACTTTTTAAGTAGTCTATTTTATTAATTATGGAACATATTCCCCTGGGCGGGTGGTGTAGCCTGGGAGCACGTCCGGCTGAAGGTTAATCAGATACCGGATGGTCGAGGGTTCGAATCCCTCCCCGCCCATCAACCTTAATTAAAACATGAAGTACTTCTTGGACAAAGTTAGCTTATCAAATGTTATCACTTTATGCATATTTTTGTTTAATTTTAGTATTTTCTCTACGTCTTTTTTATACTTCTTAACTTAAATTATGTTTAATTTTTATGAAGTTACCACGAATATCATACACTTTTATTTAGAAGCATTGAGATATTTCACAACAAAAAGTGTTGGGAGAAGAATTGATGAGCAGTGAATTCATAAGAAAGAAATGTGACATACTTTTGCGAGAAATAAGACATACCCTAGAAAGTGTCTTGCAGAAGGATGAGAGAATCTATGCTATGCTTGTTATTGATGATTCTGGTCATTACGTAACACATGTTATAAGAAAAGGCGTACTTCAGTCACCATTAATATCCTCATTAGCAAATGGATTAGAATATATAGCCTCAGCAATCTCTGGAATTGCTGGTTTAAGTAGAGAAACAGGATACGAATTAGGAATTGGGGCTCTTTATTCGATATTAATAGAGTTCGAGAAAGTTAACCTAATAATAATTTCTAAGCCACCGTATTCATTAGCTATACTTAGTGACAAAAGTTTACTTCCAGGAACTTTACGAATATTGGCTTTAAAAACATTACAGAAAATTGCAGAATTATTATTTGAACTTCAAAATATCATGAAAGAAGATCTTAAAACAACACTTAGATCCTTGTATACCGAGTTAAAGAGTGAAGGCCTGTTTGAGGAAGGCGAATAATATTTATACGAAACTCTTTCTTGGAATTCACTTTTGAAATTTAGGAAAAACAATTATCTTAGGGAGTTAAATGTTCAGGAAAAGGAGAATTATTGGAATACTTGGTAACAAAGGTGTTGGAAAAACTACATATTTGGTAATGCTCCTAAAGACCTTAAGCAACCTTAAGAGGATTACACCACCACGTTTTGAGGAGGGAGAGGAGTATTTCTTTGCCATACAGCGCGCATTATTTGAGCATGGTGCTCCACCGTCAACAAAACCAGCATCCTATTACTTCAAAATACGTGCAAAATTCGAAGCAGATGGTAAAAAGTATGAGCTAATTACTGTGGATTTGCCAGGGGGAGAAATTGAGCGACTTGGTCCATATTGTAGAAAGTTAATTGATTATTCCCATGGAATAATCTTTTTAATTGAACCGATTAATGACGCAATTATCAGAATTTCTCAAGTGAAAACGATTTACCGAATTCTTGATTACATGAGTTCAAATTGGCGCAGAAAAATAAAGAAGCCTATTGCAATAGCATTCTCAAAGAATGATATCTACAACATAAATGATCCCGCAAAAACTTTCTGGGAATACACTAGTCCAATTTATAACTTAGTACGGTTAATGGAAATCTATGTGGAAAAATATGCATTCTTTGCAATCTCGTCATTAGGTGCCCCTCTTGAGGAACTTAGAAGTAAAGGATTATTACCTGCTCCAAAAGATGTAGAAAAACCATTTCTTTGGATAATAAGCAATCTATAGGAGATAGCAATGAGCATTGCCCCCTATATTAAAACATATTCATGCGATGTAGCAATAGTAACGTCTATTCATGGAATTGATTATGGAATAATTGCAAAAACTAAGGATGTGTTGCATGACGAAATTCCTTTTGTTGAAGCTCATTCATTGCCATCAATTTTTCCTCCGGATCTCCATGTGAAATTCGCATTAAGAACTTTTTATACGCCAAAACGCTTATGTGTTTCCCTTGTTTTTAAAGCAGATAAAGACGAATTTGGCCGTGAGCGTTTTTGTGCTCTTTCTGTGCTTTTGCCTAGAGACTTTATGATTTTTTGTTTGGATCCACGTAAGATTTTTGATCAACTCGGCATTTCTTGGAAAGATTTAAAGGATATAAAGACAAAAAAGCAAGCTATTGCACTTGAAAATAAAATAAAGGACAAAATGTTTAAAGTTAAGCCGATGACAGAGCAAGAAATTCTCAATTACTCCTCTTTATTACACCAAAGCAGCAAAAAATTACTCGAAGTATTTAATGAAAAATTAGAACTGGTTCTTTCGGAGTTACTTTCCTCTCGGCATAAGTTAATCATTAGTGCAAGTACTAAAACAGTTAATTTAGAAACAATTTGGGCTAATAATTCTTCAATAGAAGTGATATCCAGCATCTTAACTGTTCTTCCTCCGCCACTGAGGATGCAAATCACATTTAGTAGCATCGCATATGATACAAATTCTGAAATATCTCGTATAATTTTTGTTCCCCCAGAATTTATTGTGCCACGTGATACAACTTACTCGATATTCTATTTAGAAGGTGAAGAAAGAAAAATTCGAACAAGCAAGGAAGCTAAAATACTTGCAAAACTTGTTGAAAAATCTGCAGATGAGCTTACAGAGGAGCTGGAACTTCTTCACCTACTCTCATTGTCATACTATTTAACATCGCGATATAAGAAACAAAAGGAATTTTCACGCTTTTTAGAGTTGATACGCAAACTTGTGAAATAAATGAGCATTCGTATAATTAATATTTCAAAGCCTTCAAAGAATATTACGAGACTAATTTGCAAAACGAGGGAAGATGTAAAACCAGGTTTTTTATTAAAGGTTGATGAAAAGATATTTCTAATAACACGTGTGGAAAAGTTAAGTGCTTCAAACATTCTACTCGATATACTAGCCGAAACTATTCCAGAAAACGTAACTAGTGCAACCATTATAGCTCCAGAAGAAACTAGAGGTCCCGTCTTTTCTGATGCTTCCCAATACATTATTTCAATCATTCGGGCAATGAATTTTAAGGTTATTGGTAATCCAATAAATGCTAAGATTCTGCTATTAACAAAATACGAAAACATAATGCAACTTACATCACCGAATTCTTATGAAAAAATTATAATTGCGCCATCTGTTACTGCAGGAAGAAAAGATTTCATTGAAATTAGTAATCATTTGCATAAGTTAACTGATGGTAATATAGAATTTCTAAACATACCTTTATCAGCGGATCAAGCTTATTTTCCACTTTTTGGCCTCATAGCAGTAAAACCCCCTGTTTTAGCATATCCACTAAAGGTAAGGAAAGGATTACTGCTCGGCTTTGTTGAGAAAGCTCCCATTTGTGCAGCATATGGGAACATTATTGTTCTTGCAAGCGAAGGATATATAATTCCGTTAGACAAAATTGAAGGTATTGCTTGCGATAATACTTTGTTACTTATAAAATTGCTAGACACAACATTAACGTTCACTTACAAAAAAGAAGAAAAAAGTACTACTTATATTCAAGTGCCGCTAAAAACTTTCGAGGACATCATTGATGCCGGAGTACTTTTGGCGCAAAAAGACTTTGACCAAATGTTGAAATTTATTTCAATAATCGGTGCAACTCCAATTGAAAGAAATGATTCACTTATGAGTGCCAAAGTTTATATACCGTTGCCATTGCAAGAAAAAACGGTATCAATCGAAGTTTCTGGGTATCATATAAGAATTAAAACCAAATCAAAGGATACACTAGATTTAATACGGAGAATAATTCACTCGTTTTTGCTTACGAAGATTCATAAG
>JAHKLH010000004.1 GCA_029856635.1 Candidatus Njordarchaeota archaeon | reverse complement strand
CTTATCATGCATTTAGATGACAGACAAGAATTTCGCTTACTTTATTAGAAATTTTTGTGAAATTTCTCAAGGGCATATTCCGATTCTTAAGTACCTTCTATGACTAGTTTCTAATTAAATACACAAAGTGAGTATGCTCTTGATTACTCTTTTGCGCTTTATGAATTTTTCAAATTTTTATCAAGTATTTAATTATTAAATTGAGTATAGTTTTAAGGGTTTCTAAAATTGCACACGAGGATTCACATTAGTTTTTCACCAAATTAATAATCAAAGAAGATGAAAAGTTTCTCAAATGAAGATGTGCAAAAGAGTCGTCTTGAGCGAAGTGAGTAAATTTTCTCCAGAAACATCATTAATACTCTATAATTTGGAACATCTAGATCTATTCTTTATTTTGAACGCATCTGACAATTTCTCATTTTGTAGCAATTATGTCATCACTTTCGATATATGATTTTTTCCATCATCTTTGTTCTAAAAAGATAAATCGATATTGATGCTAATTTTACAATAAACGTTCTTAAGATATTGAAAAAAATCTAACTAATGAATTGTCTATTTTATTGAGTATTAGCCTTACATATAATGCAAATTGACCGAGTAAGGATGCATTTTAGCAAATAATTTTACTTATGATAATGTCTTATATATTTTCACAAAATAAATTGAAAATAAATTTTCATTGTAAATAGACACTAAATAGAACCTTCTTCAATGTTTTTCTTTCAACTTATTCATAAATAATACTAAATAGATGCTCTTTCATCTCTTTTTAATTTTTACTTTCACTTTAGTCTCCAGTGTCTTGAATAACATCCCCGTATATAATATTCTAGCGATATCATGTGGAGCTTATGAGCAGTCAAGTGATGCAAGGCCCGATGAACGTACTATTAGAGCTTCCAGGAAATTCTCTTTCGTACGTAATAAGAGCGCTTATAGATACGATCTTGAAAAATTCGACAAGTAATAATATATTTCCAGTTCCAGAAGAAGTCTATGCCGCAATTTCAAAAGAAATATCGTATGTTTCACCTTTAGAAGAACAATTAATAATGGATATTTCACTCGTACAACCATATAAGGTATTCAGAGGTCTTACGCTGATAGGAATTGATAGTTCCTCCTTTGTCTTTAGAGGTCACCCACTAAGACTAATCATTGCTAGAAGTGGTGTCTTTGTTTACTCGCAGAGAACCATGAAAATTTTGCGCATTTTAAATCCTTTTAAATATGTTCTAGGAATTGTTCACTCACTTGATGAAGAACTTGATGAGGAGATTTCTCGATTTGAATCAAGATGTATGAGCTATGTGGAAATAAAAACTGCGGAAGCAATCGTAAAAACCGTTTCAGATTTGGTTGATGTGATTTTCTTTGATGGTCCAATATTCACTAAACATAACTACGATCTAATGGTGAGTCTACTAAAACTTCTAAAGGAAAAAAATGTTATTTCATTTCATGTCGTCAAGAATTGTACATCAAGCAAAATAATGAGTGCTTGTGGTTATTTTGGGTTATTGGATAGTGATTTCTTCTCATACTACTTAAAACCTGGACAAAGAAGTTGTTTCATGATTTGGAAGAAAGTAATCATTGGAAACAAAGAAATTAATGTCCCAGAAGAATTTCTACCAGTATTTGCATACTTTATGACATGGAAAAAGCAGTTATTGCGAGTAGAAGTTCCTAAATGGGTTTATGATAAATATGGATTGGAATTAATTGAAAGAATTATAGTAAGTGATATAATTCTTGGCAACAAGGAAACAAGCTACATGATATCCCGAGCTGATCGCTTAGCAAAGTTTAGCGAAAGAGAACGAAGAATGCTTGAATTCAACTTGCGTGTTTTGGCTCAGCGTTTGGGATTTTCATCTCCCGAATTTTATAACCAAAAAAGATGGTGGATAAGGGAAATGTAAGGGAGATTATGTGCAACATAGACTAACTGATTTTTTGAAGGAAAGTGTCTTAGTGGAAGAAAAGAGATTGATCGAACAAATTGTATCCCAACATAAACCATGGATCGAGGGTTGCATCGAAGTTGGATATGTTATTGTACCGCGCCAAGTTGTTATCCAAGTTGGTGAAAAAACAGATGATTTAATATGGGTTAGAATTCACCCAAATTATTCCGCTAAAATAAGAATCGGCTGGCCTTTGCTTATATATGATTTAATAAGAAATGAGTACATTGCTGGTGTTGTTTCTGCGATGGGTTACGACATAGAAGATCCGCAGGTCTATGAAAGAGAGAGCATCTACCCAAGAGTAGTTCTTACTTCAGAACTAATTAAATATGGCGATTTTGAATTCCTCGAGCACTTGCCAGTATATGGTGTTGAACCAATATGTACGCTTCGTAATGAAAATGGAAAAATGCGTAGGGGAAGTATTAATTTCTCACCGCATGCGAGAGCACCAGTTTTTCTTCCGCCTAATCACATAATTCTGAAAGTCCTTGGGCTACCAGAGAAAGGAATTCCGTATGGAGTGATTATGGTAGGAGAAGATCTAGCAATAGATCCAACCACTGGACAGTACTTGGTTTATAGGCTCAGACCATTTCTGCTATTTGAACATGAACTTGTTCTGGGTTCTACGGGTAAAGGAAAAACATCCAAATGTAAAAATGATATATTTTGGTTCATTAAATGGCTCAACGGTACGGTGATTGTTTTTGATCTTCACGGAGAATATTCAATGATTTCTGAAGATCCCATGGAGGAATACAAAGGCAAGATAAATGATCTTGAAATAAACATTTGGAAAGCAATTAATGCAAAACCCACGAAGATAAATGATGTTGTTGTATGGTTCTGGGTTCCAGCGAGCGAATCCAACAAATACAGGGACAAAAGTACAAAACATGTTAAGTTCTTCTCTATAAAGTTCAATGAAATCCCACCAAATGAACTTCAATATTACTTACCCGCATTATCTCCTCAGGGATATTACGTACTGCCCAGTTTAATTAGAGAATTCAGACGTGAAGGTGGAAAAACTTTAGAGGAGTTTTATGAATGGTTACAAGATCAAAAATTTGAAAGAAAAAGAGTAGCACCCGCGACTTTGTATGCTATAATACGAAGAATAGCATCGATTCTTGAGGAAGATATCTTTGATGGTGTATTACCAGATATAAGCACCGATCAAATTTTCGTTCCCGGTCGAGTTAATATAATAAATCTGGTTCATGTAAAATCACAGATTGCACGAAGAATAATCGTTTTTCATGTCATTAATAAGGTAGCTTCAGTTAAATTACGCGATCATCAAAACAAGCTTCCATGTATGATGCTATTAATTGATGAAGCACATCAATTCTTTCCAAAAAAAGTAAAAGATCGTGATGAAGCAGATTATATTGATCGTGCTGTAAGATGGATGGCCAGAATATGTCGCGAAGGAAGAAAGTTTCAGCTAAGGGTAGAGATATCTACGCAATCACCTGAGGATTTGCATCCAGAAGTCATTAAAGTGGTAAACACAATTACATTTCTTGGATGTACTCTCTCTCAAGCAAAAGCATTAGAAAACGTTATGAATCCATTACCTGTTAGTAAGAAAGATTTGATAAATCTTGAAACTAAGCAAGCAATAATTTGGTCTAGAGATAACGCGAAAATTCCCATAAAGATTCTGATTCCTTGGCCGTTGCTAAAACATCCAATAAAGAAGAAAGAAGAATAAAACTACCTCTCATCCTCTTCCTGCAGGATTTCATAAAGTTTCTGATAGAGCTTATTTCTCATAGTTGGATTTGATATTTTCCTGATTATATCTTCAATTCTTTTCTTATTCACTACTATAAACGCTCGTGCATCAAAACTATCTAAGAAATCAATGAAAGAGAATAATGCTTTTGCAATTTGACTATCTTCCTTTATCTGATTGATTTTATCCAAAATCTTTTCAAGTAGTTTCACTTTATTTGGATCCTTTAATTTGATACTAACATAGCTGAAAGTAACAAGTACTTCACTTAAGTCGAAATCTGCCATATTATTAAGAAGAGAAAAGATTTCATTTAGGATCTTCATTTTAGTTCTTTCGGATAAGTCACTTTTATCAAGCGCCCATAATAAGGATCTTATCCCTCTGCGCTTATCTTCGCTTGATTTGATTTCATTAATGATAGCACATATCAAACGAAGTATTTTGTTTATGCACTGATCAATAAGAAATCGAGCAATTATACGATTTAGGAATTCTAATTTTACTCCATCTGGCTTATCTTTAATGAATTTGATTACTTCTTGGATTAAAAATTCAATAGACAACTCTCCTTTTGCAATCTTTTCTAAGCGTAATCTTACAATGAGGTATTCTACATCTGGAAAGGCCCCAAGTAGTTCCTCTAGAAATTCTAGAAAAATAGCATCCATGCAGCTCACAAATCAGACAATGCGTGTTAAAGCTGCTGAAAGGCAAAGTAAATAATAAACTTCTGCTTTTAAAAAGAATTTAATATTTTTTTCTTGGATGATGAAGGACTTGCCGACTGAAGGACTGAGGATGTGTACCACCTCTGATTTGCTGATAATTTGATAAAATCCTTCTACTAAAAGTAAAATTTTGATTAAAGAGGGATTCCTAACGATAGGAAGTTTGAAACCTTGCACGAGCCCCTGGTCCACCAAATTTCTTTGGTTCTTTCATCCTAGGATCGTCCACTAGAAGATATCTATCATAAGCTCTGAATATCTTTTTAAGTGTTTCACTTTCAAAGAATTTTACTAACGCTTTAGCTATTGCGGAACGCACGGCTCTAGCTCGTCCCACAACTCCGCCCCCTTCAACTTTAACATTTATATTGACTAAATATCGCAAGGGTCCTATTAAAATTAATGGTTCCTCAATTATCATTCGTACCCATGGATTTTCTATTGCTTCAAGTCTTCTTCCATTTATTCTAACAATTCCCTTTCCTGGTGTTACAACAGCACGGGCTACTGCCGTTTTAACTCGCGCCCAACCTAATTCTGCTTTTTTAGGAACTGACAATTTTGCTAATAGTTTTATTTGTTCCTCTGGCAAAATTCCAACTACGTGTTTTAAGTGTTCTGGTATCTCAATTTTTTCCTTCTCTATTGATTTCTCTGACACATAAATCACCTTGATTCCTTGATAGATACTAAAACTACATCACTATTAAAAATATTATCTTTAAACATGAAAATTTTTCATTGCACTTGATATTTGTGCACATGCTGTCTTTAGCTCGTTAAAATTCAGTTATCTGTCTAAGGGTAGGTTTTGGTTTCTCAAAAATTTCACTTACTTTCCGTTCTATTTTCTTAATCATCGTATTTACTTCTGTCTCATACTTGTAAACATTTAAAAAATCCTACTGCTAGTAATGCTAATCCTAATGTCGCAAGGGAGGCAAGGAAAAACAGTGAGAATGCTGCTAGGAATAGTGAACCTACTCCCCAAGTAAAACTCCACCAATTATTCCATTCTCATCTCCCCAATTCGTTAAGTAGAAAGATAACAAGAAACCAAAGATTGCAAAACATAAACTAAGTGTAAAAAGATATAGGCCCAACTGGATAAAAGCAATCTCTTTCCGCGCTCAAAGAATATTATTGCTTTGTATAAACCATCTGGATATAATTCCGTATAAAGTGTGTTTATTGCACGATAATAATACTCCACAAAATACTTGGTTTAAATATCATCAGAAATCCATTTATTATGAACAAAATTGATGTTACGATCACTATTAATCTTAGGAAATATATTGTATATTAACCAGAATGTACTATACTGAACTTCCCTAAAGGATTTCATGTATGTGAGGGCTGGGATAATTAAAAGAAGAATCATACCATAACTATGTAGGGAATACCACACACGTAAAAGTCGTAAAGAGTTATTTGAACATAGTTTTCAGGTGAAATTCCTTCATATTCGACTGAAAACAGACGTGCACTTATTTACGAGAAAAAGAAAGAAAAGTAAAAACAGTACGTGGGATCCATAATACACTTAATGAACCAAATACTGTCATGGAGAACATCTCGAATCGCGACGAATATCTGAAGAAAAATTTCCTTCTCAATATCAGACCAAATAATGGAAGATAACATGCAATTAAATTTTTTGAACCCCAATTTCTAATGCTCTTACGTACACCTCTAAATTAAACAATTCTTTCACTTTTTTTGCAGTTGATATAAGTTCTTGTAATGGAGTTCTTTTAAACTTTGTGTACTCCTTGCTAAGCACTGTTTCAGTAGGTTGAAACTGTTGAAGTACATAAACAACACGCCCTTTTGCATCCTTCTTTAATTTAGCAAGAGTCTCAGCTATTTCGAGAATATCCTCGGCAGTAAGATCTGGTATATATGTTGTCCGTATCTCGCAAAAAGGCACATTTTTAATTATAATTTCTAAGCTTTCTTGAATTTTATCAATAATTTCTCTATTTTTTAAACCAATCACATGTAGATATTTCTTGGGTTTTGAAAAAGGTGCTTTAAAATCAAATGCTACATGGTCTAAAAGATTCTGATTAATAAGCTTTCTTAATACTTCTGGTTTGGAACCATTTGTGGCAATTGAGCATTTGAATCCAAGTTTTTTACATTTTTTAAGCAGTTCAATCAATGCATCACTTTGTACAGTTGGTTCTCCACCAACTATGTGAACATACTCTACTAACATTCTTGCTGGCTTTAACATATCTATAACTTCTTTTATATTCATTTCTTTAGCATTTTCCCCTTTTATAATTGGTTTATCAAAGCACCAAGGACAATTAAAATTACAGAAAGATAACCAAACGACTGCGCAAGGCTCTCCAATGATATCAACTAAGGATAAATGCTTTATTTCTGCAATATAAATTTTCAATCTGCACTCCACTCGATGACATCTGAAGGTTTAATTGTAAATCCACCACCATAATGTACTCTTGTCATAAATTCCGCTCTTCTTCCAACATTATAGGTGTGAATCGGTCGGTAATATCCAACAACCCTTGACCAGATTTCAATTCTTGGAGAGCCACATTTAGGACATTTACTTAGAATTCCAACTTGCCAATAACCGCATCTTGAGCAAACTGATATTGTTGGAGTTATAGATAAGTAAACAAGTTTTGTTCTCTCCAAAATATTCCTCACAAACTTCTTTAAAGCTATGGGATCAGGGGGCTCATGTAGGAATAAATGCATTATCACGCCTCCCGTAAACTCCTCTTGAACTTCACCTTCCCACATTGCCCGCAACTGAATAGGCACATCAACATAATAGGGAACAATACTGTTTGAATAAAACGGAATTCCATTAAATTCTGGAATGATCATCTTATCTCCAAACATTTTTCGATCTAACATTGCAAGACGATAAGCAGTGCTTTCTCCAGGAACTTCCTCAACATTATAGAAAATACCATCCTCTTCCTCAAATTCTGCACAAACTTTTTTGATAAATCTAAGCACTCTCTTCATAAACATTAGTGCGCTTTGTGCTTTTTCAACGCTATTCCATAAATTCATTGTACTCATAAAGTTAGCTGCCGCCTCTGGTAAACCAATAATACCTATTGTTGAATAATGATTCGCAAATGTACCTAGATATCTTCTTGTGATTGGCATAAGTCCTTGCTCCAGACTCTTGTAATATCTCTTTCTCATTACTTTCAAAACTTCCCGTGCAATTTCTAATCTCGTTAACAACAAGTCCTCTAATTTTTCGTAATTTCCACCACTTAAATACGCAAGTCTTGGTAGATTGATTGTAATCACACCTATACTACCCGTTGCATCTGGTATTGCCCATAAACCCCTAAGTCCGGGACTAATACTACCTCCATTTGCCACGTGTGCAGCTAATTTTGAAATATCTATGGTTAATCGACAACACATTGCGTACAGTGCTTCTACATTAGTAGCATATCCATTTAGAAAATAAATACTACCCCTCCTAGCCGCTAAGCTGAAAATGAGATCACTTAATTCTCCCCATTTTGATCCATTCCAATCAAAACTTCTGGTTACCATCAATGTGATTATAGGAAATGTGAATGGTTTCCCTTTGGCATCTCCCTCAAGATAAAGTTCGAGTAATGCTTTATTGACCAATAATGCTTCATCAATATAATCTCCAAATGTACCGACATATTTGCCACCAACTATTGCAGGCATATTTAGCATATCCTTTACTGTGTCGAGAACAAGAGTAATGTTAGTGAATGGGGATTGATAACCCATTCTGCTTGGATAATTTAGCTCAAACAACATTTTCTGTAGTCCTTGTTTAACTTCTCTATAACTAAGATTATCATGCCTAATAAAAGGAGCAACATGAAGATCAAATGCAGAAATAGCTTGCGCTCCCGTCCATTCTTGAGCGGCTAGGAAAAAGAAATTTATCAAATGAGAAACTGCAGAATCAAAATGTTTTGCGGGTCTTGATATCATGGTTGGTGTAACTAATCCTTGTATCAATATTTTCGAATATGACCATCCAGCACAATATGGGATCCAAAGAGAAAAAGGCAGTTTGTGAATATGAATATCGCCATTAAAATGCATTTTTACTGCTTCTGGTGGAAAATATTTTGAAATTACTTCTGGTTTTTTCAAAAATTTATTCAAAACAAATCCAATAAACGCCCCGAAGGACGTGTTTACGTTAGCATTTTCTTTTCTTTCCCAGTCTTTCGTGTATTCTTTTTCAATCTTAGTAATATCTTCCATTAATATCTCCCAAATAAAATTTCGCCTCTTCCACTAATGTGTTTATGAAATATGCTACTATTCCCATGGTATTCCATAATTAATATTTTCAAATAGTGCAAAATCTTTAATATTGAAGATAATTGCCATTTTTATAGAAACATGCACTAGAGGAGTGTGAAAATAAATTTTAAATGAAATTAATTTTCTTGAACTATGACTCAAATATTAGAGGGCGAGATACTAGAATGTGAGCTATTCCAAATAATGGCAACATAAAACTCAAGATATCCATAATATTAACATAGAATTGAATTCTAGCAGTACTGTCAATCGCTATTGGAACTATTATTATTGATACACCGCCCCCAAGAGATGCTATGATTAGTATATAATAAACTATGAATGAATATGAATCCAGATATAATGTACAAAAATGCAGCGATCCCTCCTAGCATGTTACGTGAAGTTGGATTCTTAAAGTGTCTTAGTAATTTAATTCCAAAGCTGGTTCCAAATATTCCAAGAAGAAATGTAGCAAAAATGGACCATGTGGCAGCTTCGTTGGACCATGCCTCACAAAAACTTCCTCCATGCCAAGTAATCCAAGTCCTATGACATAGCATAATACGAAAATATTGATATTCCAAGTAGTATCATTCCAAGAGAAATAGCTATTGCATGCATAAAAGAAAATACACCTCGTACTTCCTTATATTTTTCACTTCTAATGACTAGACCCGTCGCTAGGAATATAAATAATAATGCTGTCACAATGCATAAGGAGAAATTTAGGAGAGCTTCTCCGATTATCTTTTCAAGAGTTGATATTATACCACCAGCAAGTATTGATTCGAGCACTGCTTTAATGAGCACTCCGTAATAGTAAAATGGCAGTAATGAAAGAATTCCAGAGATTATACCCCGGTAGCCAAAAAATTTTGACTTTCATTTTACTCCATCAAATATTGGATCGTCTTTAAAATATTACACATGAACAAAATTATTTGAAATAACCAAAAGTATTTGCATCCAAATCTTCTTCTTGAAATAATTCTTAAACCCCTTTAACTTAATCCAAGTGCCTTTAATACTTCAGTAGCAGTAATTATCGCTGCACGATCTTGTCCTTCTTTTGTTTGTGCTCCTATGTGGGGTGTTAAGATTACATTTGGAAATCCTAAGAGCCTTCTCACAAATGGATGATCTGGCTTTAAGTTTGTATCTGCGGCCAACCCTCCAATTTTGCCGGTCTCAAGACCCCAAATTACAGCATCAAAATCAAATAACTCCATTCTGGCGGTATTAATAAGAAGAACACCGTCCTTCATTTTTTCGACTCTTTCCTTATTAATGAAGCCACGAGTACTCTTAAGTAATGGTAAGTGAATGGAAATTATGTCAGAATTTCTTAAAAGGTCGTCAAGTGAAGCATATGAAATATTCACACCTTCCTCTTGAAGCATTTTTATACGATCCATTGAAATATCATATCCAAATACTTTCATTTTCATAGCTGATGCAATTCTTGCAACCCTAGACCCTATCCTACCAACGCCAATAATTCCTAGCGTTTTCCCAGCTAATTGTGTTCCAAAACATATGCTTTTTCCCCATATTCCTCGTCTAAGTAATTCATCTCCAATTAAAACTTTCCTTGAAAGTGCTATCATCAGGCATATTGTTAACTCTGCAACAGAATCAGCCGTAGCTTCACCAGCAGTAACAATTTTTATTCCTCTACTTTTAGCAAAATCTACATCAATATTATCTAATCCGACACCCACACGTCCTATCACTTTGAGTTTACTTGCTTTTTCTAGAACATCTTTAAATAATTTTGTTCTACTTCTAACAAGAATAGCATCATAATTCGGAATAATTTTGATGAGCTCCTCTTTGGAAATGCCAGGTTGATAATCAACTTGCATTTTCTTTGATTTCAAAATCTCAATTGCTTTATTTGAAACTTCATCAGTTATAAGAATCCGATACATCCTTAACCACCAGATTCTAAAAAATTAACAATCAATTAAATTCATTATTTCTAAACGGCACTCTTCAGAAAGATCTTCTTTACCAAGTTTTCGATAAACCTCGCTTTTTAACTTTAGAACATTTATAAGAAGCGTCCTAAAATACTCTTTTCCTTTTCTTAAATCACCACTGCAATATACTTCTGCACGTTTAAGTTGCTCAAGCGCATCATGCAGCTTGTTTTCGTAATAAAACAGTATCTCTGATTTCTTAATAATAAACGTGCAAAGTGCATGAATCACATTTTCCATGCCGGTATCTAGAAGTACTTGACATGCTTTCATACCCTCAGATAATATCTCCTTTGCTAAGTCTTTCTTATTTAGCAAAAGGGATGCATCAACTTGTACAAGCAACAGTTTTAATTGCTGTCGTTTAGTACCGTAGTTTATTAAAATTGTTTCAAGCTCATTAAGCACATCTGAAACCATTTCCTCTTTACCTAATTTAGCTAAAATCTTAGCCTTTATTCCGAAAAAATCTGTCACTTCTTCGAGTCTTTCTTGGATTATTTTTTCTGTCATTATTTGTTCTCCTTCCTCAATAGATTCAAGTGCTTTTTCAAGTTCTCCCATCTCATAAAGAATCAAGGCTCTTACAAAGAGTGCCTGTATGTATCTCCAATAATCGAACCGAATTTCTCTTTTGCTTAATTTCTTGAAAATATTAATGGCCTCATTTATATGATTTATCCCTGCGTTAAAGTCCCCTAGTTTATACTCGGACATAGCAAGAATTGTAAGTGTATAGGCCCTCGCTATTTGTAGATTGCAATCAGTTGATTGCTCGCATAGTGTTAAGATCTTATTGCATATATTTCCCACCTTCTTAAACTTGCCTTCTTTCAAAATCAATTCTGCGTATAAGACTAATGTGTCTATAAAGGTATATAAAACATCCGACTCAGGAGGAAGAGTAGATATTTCGTTCTGATGAAATTCAATAATTCTCGAAAATATTTTTGCTTCATCAAAAAGATTATTTTTAATTAATTCCGAAACAAAAAGATTCACCAGAAAAACCTTAATGCGAAATTCTAATGATTCGATTAAACTAAGTAATCCATCAAGAATTATCTTTCTTTCTTCATCCATCCTCAGATCCTTAAATTTGCTTATCAGTTTAACTATTCGCATGACACATTCTTTTATGAAATCACGCATTACAGCGATTTTTGATAAAACATTAATGGATTTTATTTCAGCACCAATTAATTCCGTTAGTAATTTTCTAGCAATATTTCTAAAAACAAGACTATGAGATACCTTATATTTATCCAAAACTTCCTCTAATGCCTCATCAAATAATCTAGCATATGCAAGATGTATTAAACCAGCAAGGGCACGCTTCCATTCTTCCTTTTCTTTCTCAAGAAGAAACGGGTTTAAAATTAACCCCTCTTGTGCTTTCTTTGCTATTTCTTCAATATCTGCTGCTGGGTATTTTTTCTTTATTATGTCAAGTATCTCTGACATCCATTGTGCAATTGCTGGATTCTTTAACCACTTTTTCTCAAAACTCAATTATGCCACAAGGCATGAACTATAACACTTTATGTTATGAAGGATATAAAAAGGTTACTACGCTAAGCGTTACTAAAGTTGAACTATTTATAACACATCTTAATAATTATAACATACTAATAAATTTTAAGTTTTTCATTTGTTTATGATTTAATAAATATTTATGATTTAATATATAAAATTATTAACATATTTATAAGAACAAATGCTTGTGTTGATATTTTTGCATCTTCCCTATAGTTCTTGGTTTTTTATTGCTTCGTTACTAATTTGATTATAAGTTTTAATAATTTTTGGAATTATACTACTAATTTAATAACAAAACAGATAAAGACACGTCAAATTATCGTAAGTGCAAAAGTGTCCATATGAGCGAAAAAAGATTACACTAAGGTAAAAGTAAAATTTAAATACTGCAGTATGACAATAGTATTTGGAAATATTTGGGGATGTAACTGTTCAATAACATTCGACTTGTATGCGATCCTGATTATGGGATTGTATACCCAGCATTTAAAGGAATGAGGATAATAAACCTTCCTCAAAGGAGAGTTTGGGGGGCATATGATCCAAGATTACATATAGGCCTAGGAGTAATGCTACTTTATCATGGTACGGAAAAGGAGTTTAAAAACCGTTTAATGCATTGGCTTGAGAAAACTTATCACATTTCAAATGCTGAGATGGTTAAACTTAGAGAAACAACCGTACTTGGCATGAATTACTCCGAGTGGCTAGTAGATGTAAAGGATGAAATCAAAGTATCAACAATTTCGTCCTTGGAGACTGATGACATATTCTCGGAAGACTTTATGTTAATTAGATTCCTTATTTCTACTAGAGCTGCAGAAGAAGTTAATCCGGCTATTTTAAGTCAAGCCAAGGCATTACTTTTACTCGCTGAAAGAGGAATTCCAGAAATTGGTATTGATCTTAAATTTCAAAAAATCGTGAGTCCAAACGAAAAGTGGGAAATTGAAATTCCTTATGGATGGAAAGTAACACCTCTTGGAACCCATGGAGATGGTGTTCTAGTGTACTCTGGAAGAGCAAGATTACTTATTGATGTGATTGTAGATGAAGATATTTCTATAAATGACTATGTTAAAGAAGAATTAAATTTTGTGAGAGGAAATCTTCCTCTTATTCAGAAACCTGTTATCACAAGAGACGGTAAAACAGTTGAAATTTATTTACTGGTAATGCACGGAACCGATGCATACGTATATTTAACTAGATTCCACGTGAATGAGCTTTCGAGATATGTTCCTGGCGTGAAACTTTTGCTAAAAATGAAAGCCGTTTTTCCTCTTAGAACATTGATTGATTTCAATAAAATCATGAATCAAATAATCTCCTCATGGAGACCACGAAAATTATGGCTCGCTGAATATTTGAAGCTTTACGACACAGATGAAGATTTCAGAACCATTGCAAATCAGTATTCGGAAATTCTTACCGACTTACTTCACAAGAAATTCTAGTTTTTACATTTTTCTTATTGATAAAAAGGGCATAGACTTTGCTCTGGTTCATTATTCTCACACGAGTATGTAATTTAAAGTGCATCTACTGCGGGAATGATCCAACGATCGGGTCTGAGCCTCCAGAAATATCATACAGTCTATTACAGTTGAAGAAGTTCCTATCCCAAGACAAGAATCCAATAATTACATTCTATGGAGGCGAGCCGCTTCTTCGTATTAACTTGATTAGAAAAATAATCAATCTAATACCTGCTCAACACTATGTAATTCAGACAAATGGTCTTTTCCTCGGTAAGTTAGACAATTACATTTTTCAAAAATTGGACACTATTTTAGTTTCAATTGATGGACGACCCGAGGTAAATGACTACTATCGTGGACGCGGAACTTACTCACAAGTGATAAATGAAGTTAAAAGAATAAGATGTAATTTTCGCGGAGATTTAATTGCAAGAATGGCAGTTTCTGGAAAAAGCGATGTCTTCAAAGATGTCGTTCATTTACTCGAATTAGGTTTATTTGACCATGTACATTGGCAAATTGATGCATTTTTTGACTATCCCCCCGCATCGCGCTATGGTGGACTAAAAGGCTTTAGAAGTTGGGTTAAACACGTTTATAATCCGGGTATCTCAAAGCTTGTGAAACTCTGGATTAATACAATGAAAGAAGAAAGAAGAGTATTAGGAATTGTTCCATTTCTTGGGATTATGAAAACACTGCTTTATAATGAAAAGATAGAATACATTAGATGTGGCGCTGGAGTTGACGCATTTGCTATAATGCCTTCTGGAAAAATCGTTGCATGTCCAGTAGCTTTCGATGAACCTGATTTTGTCGTAGGAAATATTATGCAATCATCTCCAGGGGATCTTCCTTTTAAGGTGAAAGTCGGTGAACCTTGTACTAGTTGTGATTATTATGAAATTTGTGGTGGTCGTTGTTTGTATGCCAATAAAACAAAGTTATGGGGTGATGAAAGATTTCCCTTAGTGTGCGAAACCGTAAAACATCTGATTGAAGAATTAAAGAAAGCAAAACCGATTATTGAAAATCTCATTGAAAAGGGTATTATAAACGAAGAAGAATTTAATTATCCTAAGTTTAATAACACAACTGAAATTATTCCATAAATGAAAAAGATTATGCTTTTTTCATTAAATATTCATGTACCGCCGCTGCGGTTTTCTTTGCAGTTTTTATGGCTTCTGCTATTGTAGCTGATCCCGTGGCAACATCGCCACATGCAAAAACTCCTTCGCGTGAAGTTCTACCGTATTCATCTGTCACTATTCTCCCTCTCTCCACTTTGATTCCAAATTTTTCTGGATTAGAAAATGGTGGTGTTGATCTTTGTCCTACGGCTAAAATAACAGTATCTGCTTCTAACCTGAATTCTGTTCCAGGAACAGGTTCAGGTCTTGGTCTTCCACTTTTATCTGGTGCACCAAGTTTCATTCTAATGAATTCAACTTCACTGACATGACCTCTTTCATCAGAAATGAATCTGACAGGAGACGCTAGAAAAATGAATTTTATGCCTTCTTTCTCGGCTGCGCTCACTTCATGTTTGGATGCAGGCATGTACTCTTTTGTCCTCCTATAAACCACTGTAACATCTGCGCCTAATCTCCTTGTTGTTCTAGCCGCGTCCATAGCGGAATTCCCTCCACCAATTACTATGACTTTCTTTCCAATTTTTGGAACTTGATCCTCTGGAATATATCCTTCAATCCAAAGAGAACGCTTATACAGATAATCTAAGGCGGTATAAATTCCCTTAGATTCAATTCCAGGCAAGTTTAATTTAATATCTTCCCAAGCACCAGTTGCAATTATAACTGCATCATATTCTCTTAGAAGCTCTTCAAATTTTTTGTCATCAACATTTATGTTCAGTATGAATTTAACTCCAAGCTCCTTAAGCTTTTCAATTCCCTTCTTTATCCCTTCCTTTGGCATTCTCCATTCAGGAATACCAAAAATTAGTAATCCTCCGGGGTATGGATTTCTATCATAAACATGAACTTCATGACCCTTACAGACAAGCTCGCCCGCTACGGTCAAACCAGCAGGACCAGAACCAATTATTGCTACTTTTTTTCCAGTCTTCTTCTCTGGAGTTTTTTCACATGGTGCGAATCTCATTATAAACACTTTCTTCATCAAAATGAAAAAACAAGAATGAAAAACAAAGTTAATGCTTCATGGTTATTATCTGCAAAATATCCCCCTCAGTCCTTTGTTATCTTGGCTTTTATTCTGATTTTTCTGAAAAGATTAAAGCCATTGCAACAATAATTATTGACAATATTGACAGTAAAATTTTCTTAATTTTTCTCCAAAGCTTCTTAAAATACTTCTTGGCTTGCATCAAAACGTCACCAAAAGTATCAACTAATAATAACTAAAAACTAAATTAGTAATTTTTTGAATATTACTTGACAATGATGTTTCCATAAATTCATTTCTACATCACATCAGCGAACTAATAACATAACACAAACCATAATTTAGTTCAATATTTCTAATCCCCCATACATTAAGAGAAAAATTTCGTGACAAAGAAATTCACCGAATTTAAACTTCGCTTAATTCCTTAACAAAGTATTTTATCATATGACAATCTTGCATCGTGATGACAACTTTTTATAGTTTTTAACTCACTTTATTAAGGTTTATGCCAATACAATATATAGCATAGCAATAGAAAACCATTGGGGATTTAAAATGAAACTTAGAATTGACTTCTTGGGAGGAGCTAGAGAAGTAGGAAGATCCGCAGTACTAGTGTCTTTCGGAAACAAACGCATCTTACTTGATTACGGTAGTACACCGTCCGCAAGGCCACGTTTTCCTAAGAGAATAAGTCCTGATGCAATAGATGCAGTAATACTTTCACATTGTCATATAGATCACTCTGGAATGATACCCTATTTATTCATGGGAGGACGACCAAGATTAATAGCAACAGGCATTACTCTAGAATTTACATATCTACTCTTGAGAGACTTTTATAAGCTAAATGGAAAATACTTACCTTGGGACTTGTCTGATCTAGAGCGAACTATGAAATTGGCGCAACCATATAGTTATGACCTTACATTTTATATAAACGGAATCTACGTTAAAATGCTTAATGCAGGTCATGTTCCAGGAAGTGCATCAATTTTGTTAGAGGAAAATGGCATTAAAGTATGGTACACTGGAGATGTTAATATGATTGAAACGCACTTGATAGAACCAATGGACGTTCCAGAGAGTGCCGATATAATTATTTGTGAAGCAACATATGGCAACAGAGACCACCCTCCACGTCACACTGAGGAAATGAGATTAGTAAAAGCAGTTAAAGAAGTAGTTGATGAAGGTGGAACTGTATTAATACCAGCATTCTCCGTGGGTCGAGCGCAGGAAATAGTTTGCATTCTCAGAGAATATGGATACACTGGAAAAATATGGATGGATGGAATGGCACAACAGGCAACATTCATCTTATTGGCTTTTCCAGAGTTTACAAAAGATTACGCTCGAGTACGCTGGTACATGAAAAGCGCTAAGTATGTTGTGAGTAACAGGCAACGTAAAAAAATCGTCAAAAAGCCAGGTGTAATCATAGCACCAGCTGGAATGCTAGAAGGAGGTTGGGCGTGGTATTATCTTATGCACATATATTCAAAAGAAAAAAATGGAATTTTCTTCGTATCATATCAAGCGGAGAATACCAAAGGAAGATATATTTTAGAAAATAGGAAACTCCCCCCTCTCCTCGGCAATAAGGAAATCAAAGCTAGAATTGAGTATTTTGAATTGTCTTCTCATTCTGGGCGGCAACAACTATTGGATATGATAAAGAAGATAAATAGTATACAAAAAATTTTTGTAGTTCACGCGGACAATGACGTTGCAGTTGAATTTGCAGAAAAACTACGAGAAATGGGATTCGATTCATTTGCACCAGAATTTGGAGAACATTTCATTCTTAAAAAATAATGAAATTCAACCTTCAGAGTTTGCCTGCTTCCCTATCTTTTATAGCAGATATAACTAATAATCCCTATAAAATCGTTGATTGGTCGTAAGATCACTATGTTCGCCACAGTTTATTCAGAAAACTTCATCAGTGACAAAAGATATAAGCCTTTTGTTTGCTATTTTAATTTCCTTTCCTTGTATCGAGCTTTTGATTTTTCAGTTACCTGCTAAGCTTGCTTTCTAAATTTTTCACATCACGTAATATATTTTATTAAATTTTTTTGAATAGCAATATTGGATTTGTGAATTAGTATTCGTTCTTGAAAAATTCACACCGTGTAAATATTTTCGGTTTTCTTAGTCCCACGCTCTTATTGACATTTTTACACTTATAATGATTTGATGTTTCTTTATTTGTTTTGTTATTAAATTAGTATTATAATTCAAAAAATTATTAGAATTCACAATCAAGTTAGCAACAAAGTAAAAACTAAGGCTTGTAAAGAGGGTGCAAAAATATCAACATGAGCGAAAGATTATAAATCCTTAACAATCAACATAACTCTTGATTTTAGCAAGATCGTTAATTAAGCATAAAAACATCACATTTTCAACACTAGTTAAAAGTGGATTTCATAAGCTATGATAGGTATAAGTCTAATGGCTCTTATCAAATGACGAATACAGCACTGATAAAGTAATCTCAAATTAATGTTATTTGAATTTTGCATTTTTATTAGATAGAGATTTTAATAGTGTTTTCATTTTGTTTGTGATTAAAATGGCCGAAAAAATCGCTGTTATTGGCGTGGGTGGTTGGGGGCAAAATCACGCTAGAGTTGTAGCAATTTTACGTTCAATAGATTTGATAAAAGATGTTGTTGTTATGGATATAAATGAGAAGAGAGCTAAACTTATAGCAAAATTATATGGGCATTCGTGGACGACGAACTTTGATAATGTATTACATGATGAGGACATAGACGGTGTGATAATTTCTTCTCCAACAAAAATTCATTACATTCAAACAAAACAAGCACTTGAAGCTGGAAAACATGTTTTAGTAGAAAAGCCCATGACAGAAACCTTTAGTCAAGCCAAAGAACTTGTTGAAATTGCTAGGGAGAATAATAGAATTTTAATGACAGGATTTCTGTTGAGATATAGTCCCGCGGTGCAGTTTGTGAAAAAAATGTATACTGAAAATAAACTTGGGCACGTATTAGTTGTTTACTCAAAAAGAACTAATCCATGGCCTGCAAGAAAATATGATGTTGGAGTAGTGAGAGATTTAGCAATACATGATATTGATTTATCTCGTTTCATTTTTTCCGCAAAACCTAAGAAAGCATTCGCGTATGGTGGTAAATTAAAACATGACTATGAAGACTTTGCTAATATTTTTCTAGAATTCATCTCTAAAAATAATGATATTTTTCAAACCATTATAGAAACTAGCTGGGTAACTCCATATAAGTTTAGAAGACTAGAAATAACAACCACAGAATGTGTTGTCTCATTAGATCTTGTTGAGCACACGGTAACTATTTTTAGGAGTACTGGAATATTTACTCCAAGATTAGAGAAGAAAGAACCTCTACTAGAGGAAGATAAAAATTTTGTTCTTGCTATTGATGGAAAAGAGAAGCCATTGGTTACTGGCGAAGATGGTGCCATCGCATTAATGGTGTGTGAAAAGATTTTATCATCAATGGAAACAAAGGATGTAGTAACGATTCCTGAAATCAACTTTCTGTAAATAATTTTTTATTTATAACCACTATCTAACTTATTGATTAGATCTTTCGGGGAAAAATCATGGGCATAAAGGAACTCGCACGCGAGCTTCAAAAGGCATTTACAAAACCGCCTGGATATCGTGGTGTAGTTCGTATTGCTCACACGGATATTCCAGGAGAGATGAAAGTAATTAATGGACTTACTAGAATCAAAGGCGTAAGTTACATGATGGCAAATGCAATTTTGCAAATTGCAAATATAGATCCAGACAAGAGAGTAGGAATGCTGACAGATGACGAAGTTCGTAAAATTGAAGAAATTTTGAAGAATCCCGCAAAGTATGGAATCCCTGAATGGCTTGTTAATAGACCTAAAGATCCAAGAACGGGATTAGATATACACTTGACCGGTCCTGATTTAGTAATTCAAATTCAGAGAGATATAGAATTCCTGAAGAAAATTGGTTGCTGGAGAGGCTGGCGACATAGTCTGGGATTAAAAGTCAGGGGCCAAAGGACGCGCACAACCGGAAGACGCGGTTTAACCGTCGGTTATACAAAGAGAAAAGAAGGAAGGAAATAGTTCCTCACCAAGTTCTTCTTTTTTATAATTTTTGAGACTTGTACTAAAAGCAGTAGAGCTAATAATTTCTAGAGTAAAATTCAGGTAATTATTGCAAGAAATTAATCAAAAAT
>JAHKLH010000039.1 GCA_029856635.1 Candidatus Njordarchaeota archaeon | reverse complement strand
TTTTATTTAGTATTCACATAGGAAATCTTTCACAGATGAAAATGTTGTGTATTATTGTGAGTAAGATCATTAGATTTTTAAATTTAATTATAGGTTATTTCGGTTCAGCCGATGACTGATACAAATGAAGTAAAGGTCTTAGTTTTTTGATTTAGATCAAACACTAGTCTCTACAGATTTGGAAAAAATTCTTAATATCGTAATTCCTATATATATTTCCGGTCGTAAGGGCATCTGTTATGGGGGTGCATGGAAATTGTTTTATGATGAGCTAGAACGTTTAAAGAGACGTCCGAAGCACTTTTCTTTAGCTTGGAAGCAATATCTCAAGTTGCTGGAATTAAATATGATGATCTAGTAGAGGTTCTTTCGGAATTGTGTCACATTTGTGTTAGACCATATCCACATGTCGTTGAAACGTTAGAATTTCTTAAGGAAAAAGTATAAAAATCGTTGTTTTAACGGATACTGATGCAGCTATCGCACTTCATAAAGAATGCTGCGGGGATTTCCAAGTTCATTGAGAAAATCATTTCGGCAACTGAGATTTTTGGAAGCAGAAAGAATTCGTATATTTATCAGAAATTATTTGAATTTCTGAAGACCTTAAATTATGTTAGTGATAAAAAGCAAATACTTGTAGTTGGTGATGATATTGAAAGAGATTATAACATGCCGAGACAGGCAGGGTTACAAGCATTATTGCTTTCGAAGGAAAAAGTTGTTCCTGAATCTATTAGGAGCTTAAAAGATTTAATATCTTTTTTTAAGTAAAAGATTTCGCCGCTAAATGAACATGCATTATGTTTGTTTCTGGCTTTGATATAATAAATGTCATTTAATCACAAGAACTATCGAAAAGAGGTTTAAGTATTGGACATACTATGGTTGATTTCGTCCTTTCTATGAGTAATCGTTCTTCTTGGAGAAATTGATATGTTTATAAGAGAAGCTCATACGATAAGTGGAATCATCATGGGAATCTTGGGAATTTTGCATATATGAATTGAATTCAAAATTACGAAGCGTGAAAAGTGATTTCATATTACAATAAAGAATCTATCATGTGTTCTCTTTGGTTATTTTTCTAATATAATCGTCTTTTAATAAGATTTTGAATATTTTTGAGAGTAGTTCAAATTACAAAAACAAGAAAAGTGTTGAGCTTTTAGCATATGCAAAACAATTTTTGTATGCGAAAATTCTACAGGCCCCAGCAATAAAATCCGCTACTTGTAATCTAGGGCTTTTGTGTGAATCCTCTAATGTGATTTTTGATTTTATCCCAATTTGCAAAAGTGCTACCGCTAATTTTTCTGGTTTATGTGCTATGTTTCGGTCAATTATGATCTCTAAATTACTTGAAAATCTCAGCATAATGAAAATAGCTAGTGCTAATCTTGCTATTGATGCTCCAAATCTTCTTGCGATGATTTGAAAATAAGGGGTGAATTTCATATTAGATGTATTAAAACGGACTCCAAGAATCAAGCATCCCTTATTTGAAAGTTTGGATAATAATGGTGCAAGTAGCATCCCCGTAATTGTCGCTTGATCTAATCTTATGCCGTGGTCTTTCAAGAGTTTAAATACCAGTGATAATTTTGCTTCCTCATTTTTTGAGTAAATAATACCAAATTTTCTAAGAAATGAGCTATATTCCTTCAAAACAATCTCCAAAAGAACTGATTCCAAACCAGGTTTTGAACTATGACGCATCCATAAGCGACTATAGAACCTTTCGCAGATTCGTCGACGAAAGCCTTTAGCATCCTCAAAACCATGTGCTCTAAAAGTTTTTATTAGAAATACATTACCATATTTTTGGAATGAGCCCGGAAGGGTTAGTCCCGACCGGGTGACGAATCCTATGATTCACTGAAATTCCTCTGGAGTATAGGTTAAAATAATTATTCGTAATTAATGCATTATGCCTACGTTAATTCTCATGTTGAGAATTTACAAATATTCTTTAATGGACATACTTCGCACTTCGGTTTTGGTTTACAAATTGTTCTTCCAAGGTGTAATAATGCAAGATGCAAAAAGACTCTTTCATTTTTTGGAATTAATGGTTCTATGATTTCTCGAGCCTTATAAATATTTGCATTTTGCGGTACCACTTTTAATCTCTTTAAAACTCGTAGAATATTACTATCAACTATAAAATATTTTTCTCCAAACAAAGCTACGAGAATCATATCTGCTGTTTTTGGTCCAATCCATGGAACTGACAGCAATAGTTTTCTAGCAGTGCGTGTATCGAGATTTAAGAAATTTGAAATTCCTCCAACACTAATTATTATCTTAGCTAACTTTTTAAGCATAATCACTCGTCTCCTGACAAATCCCACCATTTTAATGCTATGAGCCAATCTTTCATTAGGCATATTCATGATATCCTCGGGTGTTCGAAACGCTCTTCGTAGCCTCTCTATGCATTTAATCACTTGTTTATAGCTTGTTCGTGATGAAAATGCTATAGCAATCATTATTTCCCATGGACTATAATCAGCATTTTTCCACCATTCTTGTGGTTTATACCACTTCTTCAAGCGTCTAATGATTTCAGTAATCAACTCGTGCATAATCTCATGCACTTTCTAATCAAGCTAAAAATCTAAAATGAATACTTTAAGAAAAATACACATTAATTTTTGTGCAGGGGAAATATTTAATTCTCCTCAAACACATTTATTAATTCTATTTTAATGTTTATTTTATAGATGATGAAGAGGAGAAGAGCAGATTTTGATGAAGAGGCGACGCTCGGCTGATACATTACCAATTATCTTGAACATACAATCCTTTAAAACAAGAATTCACAACATGAATTTTGATTTTAGACATCAAAAAGCGTCAAATAGTATACTTTTTAGCTTTCAATGAATTTCTTAATGAAATCTAACGTTCGCTCAAACATTGCCTTATATAGTTTTTCTCCCTTTTCCTTTGATGCTTTTGTCGGATCACCAATAGCACCCGTGTCTGTAAAGTCATCAGTATTCCAAGGAATTACCACCTTATTCTTTTCCCACAATGCCATATATGGAATTTTTGGTGTCTTTATATTCGGTCTCCTTATTTTACCAACCCGTACTTTATCTGGTATTTCAATAAGAGCCGTGCTCGTTTCAAATTCACACGCATGCCCCCATATTTTGCTCTCTACAACTTTTTCAATCACATCACTTATAAGCTCCCACGGATTTATCAATACAACCCTCATGCCAAGATCGTCAGATATTCTACGTATAACTAATTTCAGAGCATCAATATTTCCTCCATGACCATTAATTATAATCATTCGTTCAACTCCATGACGATACAAACTTTCTGCGATCTCGTACACTAGCGCCATTAAGGTTTCTGGTGATATTGTTATCGTACCAGAAAAATTCATATGATGCGGAGAAACACCATACCATATTGGAGGCAAAACGAGAACCTCACTTTTTAACTCTTTTGCAATATCCTCAGATAATTTAATCACACCAAATGTGTCAGTACCTAATGGCAAATGAAGCGAATGCTGCTCACAACTACCCACGGGAAGAATAACGGCTTTTAACTTAGGAATAAGCTTTTCTATTTCATCCCATGTATAATCTTGCCAGTATATCATATTCACAACCCAATATAATATTCATAATAAATATGTCATTAGAATTCAATTAGTCAAAATGATTCGACCTCAGTCTTAATCTAGTAATTAGATAAATTCAAAGTTGATTATGTGCATTCATGGTAGCATTAGAAACATCCAGTAGCTTATTATATTTGTGCTAAAATTATAGATTTTAGAGGATTCTAATGACAAACCACGAGCATGATAGTATTCGTTGGCACATTGAAGCATTAAAAAGGACCGAAGAAAACTTTCACCAGAAGAACGATTACGCCTCGCCGCAGAATTCATAGATGCTGTCATTGAAATGAGATTAAAAATGATAATGAAGCAATATAAATGTTCAAGAAAAGAAGCCATAAAAATTCTCCGAAAACTTATGTGGGAAAAATGAGCTTTGCATTATTCGCAATTTTACTTTGGTTCTCAAAAACATCAAGTAGTAATCGCTAAGGGAAATGCTGTCCTTAAAAACCAAGCATTTTACTAAATCTTGAATTTATTAGATGTCCGAAATCCTATACAACTAACATCAAGATTTTTGAGGAGACATCCCTAGGATTTTATATATAAATGCTAGGATATCCGCATCTTCACGTATTTTTCTCTCTGGAGATGCACCAGCATGTCCACTCGCTGTTTCAGTCCTTAAATATACTGGCGCACCAACTTCTTTTAACTTTGCAACAAACTTAAACGCATGTGCTGGATGTACTCGGTCATCATGAAGACCCGTGTAAACGAGTGTTGGAGGATATTTTACCCCCGCCTTTACATTGTGATAAGGAGAGTACTTCAATAAGAATTTTCTATCCTTTGGCTCGTTTGGATTTCCATACTCAGGAATCCAAGCAGCGCCGATCAACAGTTTGTGAAAACGAAGCATATCTAATACTGGATATCCTATTACAGCACCATCAAGTATGTCTGGTCTCTGAGTCATCACAGCACCAACAAGAAGACCCCCATTACTTCTACCCATCGCTACTACCTTTGCGCCTAATTTTTTCATCTTTGTTATTACTGCGATAAAGTCATTAAACACATTTTGCTTATTTTCTCTCATTCCAGCTCTGTGCCATTTTTCACCGTATTCACTCCCACCTCTTAGATTTGCAACTACAAATACACCGCCGTCCTCGAGAAATGGAATAATCGGTGGATAAAATCGTGGGGTTATGGCTATTCCAAAGCCTCCGTATCCATAAGCTAGTACTTTCTCAAGTATTGAATTTCTCCTTTTAACGATAAATATATGTATTTTTGTTTTATCAAATGATTCAGCAAAATCTTCTTCGATTACAAAATCACCACTAATTTCTTTAGAATCAATTATTTCCAAGTTTTCATTTGCAATCTTGTATATTCGATAGGGAACATAAAAACTCTCATACTTAAACACGATTTCCTTTCCATTTGAGTGGAACGATGATATTGTCCCAGGAGGATTGAATCTTATTTCGCGTAGGAGTTTCCCGTTTAAATCATAAATTCTAAGAGTTGAAACTGCATGAACTAATCTTATAATGAAAAGTCTATTATTTGCATACGCACCGTATAATAGTGGAAATTCTTTTTCTTCTACTAATAAGCGAGTGTCTCCATTTTCCTTAACTGCTATTATTTTTCCAAGACCTTCTCCTTCATAAGAAATTAAAATGTATTCTCCATTCACGTAATCAATGGGATTAATAACAAAATCTGCCCCACCATACAACCTAGTCCAAGTTTCTGGATTTCGAAGATCACCACCATAGAAAGTACTCCTAGTCCAACCATAATTCACTAAGAGTAAAACTTTATCTGCTGTTTTTGATTTTGAAATTCCAACAAAATAAGATTGTGGTAAGCCTTTGCCAAAAATCATGTAATCCTTTCCATTCTCCCTTAAGAATACCCTAGATGTAGGTGGTGGAATTCCATCAGGCGTCTTCTCTTTTCTGAATAACTTGACGTAGTAATACTTCCTCTCGTCTAACCAAATTATTCCATAAATACTATCCTTTATTTCATCGATTACCTCTTTTGAATCTGATCGAATTATTCTAGTTGTTCCCACATCCGCTCCAGCATATGCAAAAATGAATGCTAGAAGTTTTCCATCATCAGATGAATTAAATCCATGTATAACAATATCCTTGCCAAGTTCACTAGAATCAACGATCGTCTCTTGTGTTCCGTCCCTTCGAAGAAGAATTATTTTAAATGATTTCTTATCACGAACAAGCATATAATAGCCGATATCCGTTACCATTACTTGAAGTATCGATGGAATTTCATAATATTTTTCAATTCTCTTCTGCAATTTTTTAGGAAAATCTCCAACAAAATTCCGAAACTTGGCATTCTCTTCCTCGATCCATTTTATTAATTTGGGATCATTCAAATTTTCCATCCAAATGTATGGATCTTCTTGAATGTTACTCTGAGTATTCATAGACAACCCCAAATTTATGAGAGCTATAGAAAATAGATTACGCTTGTAATGCCATTTGCAAGATTATGCGCTACGGATGTGATAAAAATACTTCTTGTTTCCTGATAAATATACCCAACAGCGATACCAAAAGCAGTAGCTGCGATGACTTGACATATGACATAGTAAAGTGGTAAGCCACCGAACAAATTAATTATGTGTACTAGACCAAATATCAATCCAGCTAAGATTGTTCCTACTTTAAATTGATAATTGTAAATTTTTATTTGCCTTGGAAAACGCATCATTAAAATGGTTTGAATTACTCCCCGAAACAATGCTTCTTCTGCAAAACCAATCCAAAACCACATTTTAAATAGGTGTAATACAAGATCGATTTCTGATTCAAACGCTTGACGTAAAAGAAAGATAAGTGCGTAATTTAGAATAATCTTGATTTCGAGTATTACCCCAATTATTCCAAAAGTGATTCCAATTAATATGCTCTCAAATAATAATTTTTTCTCAAAGCGCAATCCAATGTCTACTTTGAAAATCAGATAAAACAATATTGCAATTGTGAGCAAATAGGAATGCCAAAGGAAAATCGTGATATATGGTAATCCCCAAAGAAATCTCATGTAAATTATCCAGAAAATACAAAGTAAACTCATGAATAAAATGACTCTTAATAACTTGCTTTTCTGCATTTTCGACCTCAAAGTATCGATTAAGGAAATATATTTAATAGGGATCTACGATGTTAGTTTCTCGCACTAGTATTTATGATGACCAAAAAATTCATCCAGAGAATCTAGCCAGTTTACTTGAAAAGAGTTTCTTGAGAACATAGTTTATTAACTTGGGAACATTTTCTCCCGTTAGAGCAGAAACCTCGATATATACCACAGGTCTTTCTAATATCTCTGAAAGAGCTTTTGCAACATTTTCGGCTTCTTCTTTTGGTACTGTTTCAGTGCTTCCACGCAAATCTGTTTTGTTTCCAACTAGAATGAAAATCGCATCCTTAGATACTCTCTCCTTGATTTCATTCACCCACGAATAAATATTGTAGAGAGTATTCTTCCGTGTAATATCAAAGACTAGAAAGACGATGTTTGCTCCGGAACCGAACTGCGATATGATTTTGTTGAAAGTAATTTGTCCTGAAAAGTCACATATAATCCATCTGATTTTGGAATTTTTATCTTTTCCCTTAAACAAATGACTGTAGATGTCAACCCCTACTGTAACTGAGTAATCGTGACTAAATTTTTTATTCAAAATATGTCGAACCAGCGATGTTTTCCCTACTCCACCGTCTCCAACTAAAACTACTTTAAAGTTTTTTATCATAAATAAAAACCGTTTAATCAGTATTGAGGTATTGTTGAAATGTTAAAAATAAACATTATTATTAAATTAATATTCCACTAACACGATTATTATCACAATAAATATCCAAATAAATAGACTCCGCGCACATATTATAGCAAGCTGACTTCACTTAAATTTGCCAAAATATTACTTTTGGGTCTTAAAAGATGAATGAGGGGATAAAAGAGCATCTTCGTGCTATAGTCAATATTTATCGGAATGCAGTCAAAATCAAAGCCGGACCAGTTTCACCATCTTGTGGACTTCTTTTATTCATCTTTGCTTACGCCTTATCCAAGTCACGGGAGAAGATAACTGCTGTTGATGTAGGCGCTGGAGTAGGAGTATCAACTGCATTCTTAGCTACCGGGATAAATGGGCGTGTGTATGCTATTGAAAAGAATAAGAATTTTTGCGAAAAACTTCAAGAAAATATTGCATCCTTAAAATTGGACAAAAAAGTTGAGATTATTTATGGTGATTTTGTTGATTATGTTAATTCCATAAGTGATACCGATTTTATTTTCATTGATGTTGGCCATAAAATTGATTACGATTTAATCAATTCTGCAGTGAAGATTTTAAAGAATAATGGTATTCTGTTAATACATGATGCCATTCTTCACGTCACTAGAATCATTGATGCACTTTCCTTCTTGCGATCAAAAGATTATGTTTACTCAGTTATTCCAGTTGATACCGGTATTCTTGCTATTTCTAAATCCTCAGAAAATTCCATGCTAATAATGCGAGAGCTTTTTCGGCTTGCTCCCAAACTAGGACCAACCCCAGTTTCATTTAATACCGCTAAACTGATTTTCATCTTGAGTAAAATTACTTGTAAACCTGGCACTATTCTCCTTGACATTGGAGCAGGGTACGGAATTTCTACGTTTTCCATGTGCCTTGCAGTGAAAAATTCGCATTGTAAAGTGTATGCTGTTGAAAGAAATGAAGATTACGCAAGACATTTAATGATGATACGAAGAAAATTGGAACTTGAAGAAATACTAGATGTTCTTGTTATGGATGCAAAGGAAATCGATGTAAGGGAATCTACCTCATTTGCATTCATTGATGCTAAGAAAGATGAGTACTTGGACTATTTGAGTAGAGTAGAAAAGCACTTAAGATCGGGAGCAATTATTGGTGCTCATAATACAATTTCGCATGCATATTTAATTAAAATGAAGGACTTTCTGGAATATGTTTATAAGCACTTCTATTCTCTTACAATAATGAGTGACGAAGGAGGCGTAACAATATCATTGAACCCATAATATTGATGATTATAAGGAGGTTTGCATGGAAAAAACATCACTAACACAACATAAATTAGTAATAGACAACATAACAATAATACCGATCTGGTCAGAATCCATGGGAGCAAAGTCTTTCTCGATTTTCATAGATACCGGCGATGTGAAAATACTAATAGATGCTGGAGCATCGATAATGCAACCATCTTTTCCGTTGTCAAAGGAGGAAAAAATTAATTATGTTCGAAAGGCGTTGGATACAATAATACAGTATTCGAAGCATGCAGACGTAGTAACAATTACTCATTATCATTATGATCATTTTCGTCCTAATCTTTTGGAATTATATATTGGTAAAACGATCCTAGCTAAGGATCCAAATAAATATATTAATGAATCACAAAGAAAACGGGCGGAAAGATTCTATAGCAATTTATATAGTCATTTGACTGGAGAAAAACCCAAGTTTCTTAATAATGCTTCCAAAGAAGAGTTCGCAAATCCACTTGAAAAACTTGAACATAGCATGAGAATTGATTTTGGTGATTATTCAACACGTCGTAGACAATTGATAGAAGAGGGACTTAAGAGATTCCAGCGTCTCTCCGATAAATGGAATAGTTGGCAGATTATTCCAGAATTTAAGATAAACAACACTAGATGCTTCTTTGCTGATAATAGAGAGTTTACGTTCGGGAAAACAATAATTAGGTTTGGAGAGCCCATGTTTCATGGAATAGAGTTTTCGAAAGTAGGATGGGTTGTTCCAATTGTAATTAAGCGAAAAGACGCTAAGATACTATACACCTCGGATCTTAGTGGCCCCATAATAGAAGATTACGCAGATTGGATTATTGAGGAAAATCCAGATGTTCTCTTTATTGATGGGCCACCTACATATCTGATTCCATACATGTTTAATCTTATAAACTTTAGAAGATGCCTTGAGAATTTAAAGAGAATTATACAAGAAATAGATTCACATGTGATTTTTCTTGATCATCATCTAACACGTGACATTAGGTTTAGAACTAAGCTTAAAGAAGTTTATGAGTTTGCTCGAGAAAAAAAGAAAGAAGTACTCACATTTGCAGAATTTTATGGTCAGCAACCTCTTGCGGAAATTCTTCGCCAAGAAAAAGAAAAATGATCACTGACTGTAGAATTCCAGAATTTTTCTTGCCCGTTCCTTACAAAGTTCACACAGTTTTGTCGTAATACCTTTTACATAAGCTTTATGTGCTTTACATACAAGTCCTTTCAGAAATATCATTGAACATATTTTGCAGTAGTATTTTACTTGAGTTTGTAAATCTGCTCCTTTGACAAGAAGTTTTGCAAATTCTCTAATTTCATTCATTATGTCTTCATACTTCCTGAGTTCGAGAGTTTTGCCTCTAAGATCTTTGAGATAATGACTAATTGCGGATTGAGATACTCCTAAAATCTTTGCTATTTTCGTTTGAGATAAACCAAATTCCTTATGAAGAATCTTTGCTAATTCTCGTCGAATTGCTGGTAAGACTATTCTCACCGAAACTTCGCACATCATCAACAATTTCTGTCCCAAAATTACATTTTCCCTATTTATTAAATTTATTTTTATGTTCTGAACATTCAGACAAATTTTTAAATTTATTTATTTGCTTTT